>DAINAU010000029.1:13268-31336 GCA_036733285.1 bacterium | reverse complement strand
CGCTCCGCGCAGGCTACCTGCGGTTACTTGAAATTAAACCGCGTTCGCGATTGAAGATTATTAAAATTAAATCGTATTTTCTTTAGAAAACTAAAAAATTTACTTTCTGTTTTTTACTGACCGTTTCGTCTGATTGTTCAGTAAAAAAGTGGAATTTTTTTGAAGCGCGCTCAGATAAGACGAAGAGCACGTATTAAAAACTCGGATTTAAAAATTATTATTAAATTTTAAAGATTAATTCGAGTTTTACAATGATTTGTTTTTATTCGCGTTGATTGGCGGTTTAGGAAGCGAAACCGTAAACTTAGAACCGTAACTCAATTTACTTTCGACAGAAATAGAACCGTTATTTTTTTCAATCAATTCTTTACAGAGAATTAATCCGAGTCCGGTTCCTCTTTCATTTGACGAGCCTGGAGTCGAACGCGCCGTTTCCAGTAAAAATAATTCTTTTATTCTGTTTTCCTCTATTCCGATTCCATTGTCCGATACGGAAATAAAAACGTTTGTATCGCCGCTTGAAACAGAAACGACGATTTTCCCTGATTCATTAGTGAATTTAATAGCGTTAGCGAGAAGATTTTGAATTACAGATCTAATCATATTGTAATCGGCAAAAATATTCGCCGGAGAATTTTTCGATACGGTTTCTATAGCAATATTTTTTTTTGAAGCGTTCATAGAAAGAATATCGACAGTTTCGGAAATCAATTCAAAAATATCAAATTGTTCAGGAAAAAAATTAAAACGTCCGGTATTGAAAGAAGCCCACTGCAACAAATTGTCGAAGAGATTAAAAATATTCTTGGCTGTTCCGTTGATTTCCGAAGCCAGACTCCATATCTGCTCGGCGTTCGATTCTTCAACGTATCTTGTCAGAAGGTCGGAGTATCCAAGCAATCCCGTAAAAGCGTTTTTCATATCGTGAGAAATAATCGAAAACAATTTATCTTTGCTTATATTCAACTGCTTGAGTTTTTCGGAATATTTCTGAAGTTTTTGTTCAAACGCTTTTCTTTCCGAAGCATCGCGAAAATTTGAAAGCACGTATTTTCTACCGGAAAATTCTATTATGTTCAAAGTCAAATCCATAAAGCAAATCGAACCGTCTTTTTTTTTTATATGTTTATAAGACAATACCGAACCGTAAATCTTGAGTTCGTCAATCAAAGATTTCTTTTGATTTTCCGATATATCGTCGAATAAAACCGAAAAATGTTTTCCTATCAATTCGGCCGGCGAAAAACCCAGAACATTTTCCGAAGCTTTGTTTATATCGACAATTTCTCCGTTGGTTCCGTTTGTGATCATTATAACATCCAAAGAATTATCAAAAACAGATTTATATTTTTCAAGCTCTATCATATCGTTATTTTTCGTTTTATGTTTCATACTTTAATTTTAAACTCCGGTAATTTAAAAAAATATTCAGATTTTCGCAAAACCGCCGACGTCAAAAAAACTACGTTATTACAAGTATAATAATATTATTCGCGGATAGCAAGCATTAAAAACATCAACGCTTCCAATACTCCGCCGCTGATAGTTCTTGCTTTATCAGAAATAGTATTGCAATATTCGATTTTACCGCGGGGGTCAATGTCGCCAATCTTCTGACCAACAGCTACAACAGTCCCGTTCATTATCAATCCGCGTATCACGCCTGATATATCCGCTATTACAGGTTTTTCTTCAACATAAGCGATAATATCTCCTTTATTTACTCGAGCTCCGATATCAAAAACATTTTTTATTAATCCCGAACAAGGAGAACGCAAAACCCGTTCAGTAGTATAACCGGATATATTGCCAGGAATACCCGTATCTTTTTCCGCGAAACCTTTATATATAATTCTGCCGAGATTATGACCCCTGCTTGTTTCTATTACAGCGTCTACGTCTACGCCGGCGCAATACCCCGGACCAAGCGCCAAAGCGATACGAGCCATATTTTTATTTGTTCCAATATTCTTTTTAGCAAGAGTGGCGTCAATTACGGCAAGCGGTTTTATTTTTTTTAATATAGCCAACTCGGGGTCTATTAATACCGGAATTTCATTTTTATCAAGAACCTGTTTTATTTCGTCAAATGAATTCGCAATCCTCGCTTTAACGGATTCAATTTCTGTAAAACCAGAATAAACCGCGTTTGCAAAAGATACAAGTCTTCTTATGACAAGCGGTTTGTCAATTTCAGTTATTAAAACCTTGAATCCGGCTTTGAAAAGCCGATGCGCTGCGCCCGACCCTAAATCGCCTCCGCCGCGCAAGATTACTAAATTATTTAATTCTTTCAAATTTTTTTTCCTTGAAGGAAGACAATGCTGACGGAAAAGAAAATTTTTTAAATTTATTTTTTATAGTCTCAATATCTTCTTTGCATTCGTCAATTTTGTTAAGCAATAAATAAAAATTTTTTACCGGGCTTTTATCATAATAAACCCCGATAATTTTGTTAAACATTTCAAAAGTTATCGTCCCGCTTGTTTTAAACCCCGGAAAAGTTTCAAGAAATAAATCCAATCTGTGAAAAATATCCGGACTTAATTTCTTATTGAGAGAATCGAGTCCAAGAACCAAAAAAATTTTAGAAGCGTTTTTTGAAACAACAGGTTCGTTTATATTCGGGAACTTTAGCGGCTTCATTTTAGCGCCGTCCGCTTCGACAATAATCGAGTAATCGGAATTATTATAAATTTCATCAAGATATTCAGGTTCAAAACCGGTCAGTTTATTTTCAAGGATTTCCGAACGAACATAACAGCAGCCGTTCGCGATTTTCTCTTTATCAAAAACTACCGGAGCGGTTATCTGATTCTTCCCGATTTTCGTAGTGGTCGTAATAAAACATTTTTTTTTACGCGACAGATAAAAATCAAGCAAATAATTCATTAAAGAGGTTTTGCCGCCCGCCCCTATGATATAAATATATTCCTTTTTTTTTATATCAAAAAACTCATCCATACAATAGCTGATATTCAAATTATTTTGAAAATTTTATTACGTATCCCTCAAACGCTTTCCTGATTCCGCCTTTTTCATCAATAATTGAAAGTTCCGCAGAAACAGGTTCTTTTGAATAAGGAATAATTCCGTTTATAAATCCTTTTTCCGACACAGGCATCAAAAGCGAGCCGGATTTTACAGTCAATTCTCGATTCAATTCTCCGCCTATCTTTAAATAAGGCAAAGAGCATTTTATAATATTTTTGTCTATTTCAACGTTATTTCCGGTTATTAACAAAACGAGTTGCTCAACAGTTTCATTGCCCGCATTATCTACAATTAAAATTCTGACAAATTGTATTCCCTGTTCAAAACTGATTTCAGCCGTAAATTCGCCTTTAGAATCAATCGCCGCTTTAGCTCCGTTTATATACGCGGTATTTCCGGATTCTGTTTTTCCTTTGAACAATGTCTTGTCCGCCGATACTGACATATCCGCAGGTTCAAATATAGACAATTTTGGTTTTTGGGTTTTGAGAATTATAGTCCTGAATTCCGACGGTTTACCTTCAATATTATTCTTATCTACGGCTGTTACGCGCCAGTAATATGTTCCGTCTTTTTCCGGAAGAAATATTTTAGCCGTTTCAATATTAATATGCGAACTTTTAGAGTTAATTATTCCAGAAACAAGAATATTCTTAAATTCATTTTCAGAGGCGATTTCAATTTTATAAGCCGTCGAATTTTCAGTTCTATTCCATTCCATAGCCGCATTATTTTTATTGACCAAAAATTTATCCGAAGGAAAAATCAATTCAGGCGTTCCGGCGGACGGAATCAGTATCGAATAATTTTTAAATATTTTTTCAGGTTCTTTGCCCGCTTCATAAAACGCTAAATTCAAAGGTTCTAAAGCCGAAGGCGCCGGAAAAAAACCCGATATTTTTCCTTCGCTTGAAACAGGCAGGCAAATACCGTTATTAATTAAATTCATTCCGCTTTTTATTTCTCCTTGAACAGTCAATGTTTTGGAATAAGATTTAATTACATTATTCTCTACGGAAATATCCTCTCCTTTTACAATGAAAAACATCTGTTTTTCAGAATAATTGCCGGCTTTGTTAACCGCCTTAATATTTACGCAGGCAATCCCCGGTTGAAATATCATCCCCGCTGAAAATCCGCCCGATTTATCCGCGATAATTTTAGAACCGTTAATAATAATTTCATTTTCGGAATCTGTTGCGCCGGATATTATTATTTTATTTTCTATAACGGATAAATTTTCAGGAGATTTGATTTCAAGCGCCGGCAAACGCCTGTCTATTACAAAACTTCTCGTTAACGAAGGTTTCCCTTCGAGCCCGTTCGCCTCAAATCCAGTGATTCGCCAATAAAATTGTCCTTCGGGAATATCGTTAATTTTTATTGTTTCCTTATTTAAGAAAGCTCCGCTTTTTGGAATAATCGCGGAAGCTTCCAACACGGCAAACATCGTATCGTAAGCAATCTCAATTCTATATGCGGCGGCTTCCGCGATTTTACTCCATTCTAAATTCAATTCATTTTTATTTGTTAAAAATCCATTGTCGGGAAAAAATAGTTTCGGCATATCGGGAAGCGCAATTGGCGCCGAAGGAGATTTTCCTTTTTCTGTTATAGAACCGAACCCTTCATTTATTTCAACGGTTTTGCCGGAAGCCGAATTTTCCACAACTCCTTCATTAACGGATAATTTGGATTTCAATAATTCCGTGTCAAAATCGTATATAAATTTTGTTCCGCGAATACCGACAACTGATATAGGAGTTGAAACGGCAAATTTAGTTTTATTATTCAAATTTGTTTTTTTTACAATGTCAGCGCTTAAAGAACCGAACGAAAGTTTAACGGGTTTCATTTTTTCAGAAAGCTCGGGAATTTGAAACTGAATCTGCGAATTTTCTCTTATAAAAAAAACGTCTCCGTCTTTTGTTTTTACCGAAGCTCTGCTATTTGCTTCAGTTTTAAATTCAGTTCCTTCCGGAAAAGAATCGCCGCGATTCGCTTTAAACCAATCGTCTTCCGAAGTTCTTCTTTGCCATACGTTTCCGCTTAAACTTTCAATAGTATAAATTTTCTCGTCGTTAACCGGAATTTCAATAACGGTTCCAACAGGTATTGATAAAGGATTTTTTATTTTATTCAATTTAGAAAGCTCTTTCCATTTATTCGAATCGCCAAGATATTTTTCGGCAAGAGTAAAAAGAGTGTCTTTTTCTTTAATCTTATATTTCATATTCTCCGCGGAAATATAATTTGAAAAAATAAAAATAAAAAATATAACAATAATTTTACAAGAGAAGTTAAAATATAATTTCATAGATACGTCACATCCTACATAATAATATCAATTTAATTTTAATCCTATTTAAAATTTAGTCAAGTATTTTTCCCGTTGTTTGAAAACTCGGGGCGCAGTTTAAAGAAATGGAAATTCTAAAAAAAATAATTTAACAATTTATTAGGCATTGGAAGCAAAACATCGGACAAAAAACAGTTTTACTGTAATTATGAATTTTTAATTACAAATATCAAATAACCGCATCCGTTAAATCAGTTTAATCTATTTACATCTGTGTTAAGATGTTTTTTAACGCTGATTGATTACAGATTTAACAGATTTACACGGATTTTTTATTTTTTATTATTTTGTTATTTATTGTTCGAGGTTGGCTTTTTCTATTTTCGTGAACTCGACCCATCAGAAGAGCGCAGTCGGAAATTGTTCCAGTAAAAAATTACAAAATAATAAAGGATAACGGATTCATATATCCGCTTTGATGAATAAATCTCTTCAAAGAAAAATGACAACAAAAAAGCAAATCGGAAAAATCTGAAATCTTGAATTTTTTTTCTAAAATACCGTTTAATAATTTTTCATTTCTATTATCAATAAAAATCGCAATATTTAAAATCATTTTTTTAATCTTATATATTTTTATTTTGTTGATTTGAGAAACCGAAGAAATTAATTCGCCGCCGGTTATAATCTTTTTATCAAATAAATACGCGGAAACAAAAAAATCAAGATTTTCCGGAATTAAAGATTTATATTTCATCTTTTTTAACGACTCTGATTCTTGTTCGCTAAAAATTTTCATATCATAAAAAACCGAGTAATACAAAATAACTGAAAACATTATCGAATCATTTTCCGACATTTTATTATCCGCTAATTTTTTCAACCAAAATTCAGAATTGAATTTATTGAAATGCAGGAAATTTACATATTCAACAACAGATCTGAAATTTTCAGAACGGCTGATAATCGAGGAATTAGTTTTGATAAAATAATCTACCGCGGGATTAAATTTGGTGAAACAAAAAAAATCGTCGGTAATAAACTTAAAAATTTCTTCGGAATTTAAAACATAATCGGGAACCCTTTCAAACTTTGAGATAATATTAAATTGTTCGGAATTATTATTAATAAAAAAATTATTTAAAATTACGCTGTCCGCTTTGACTGCGTCGTTTTTTATTATGAAAACATTGGAATTATCAAAATTAAATTTTGTCATATCAATACTCTGCAAAATTTGTTTGCCGCTTTCACGCAAACGCAATTTAATATCGTTATGAATAATAGTGTTGAGATTCCAACCCGTATCAAGATTCCAGCCTTTAAAATAATTTTTTCCATCAAGAATTATATTGTTTTTAAGATTTGATTTAGCGATTTCAGAAGCCGCTCTAAGAGACAGTTTATTTCTATAATTTGCAATATATTTCCAATCAACGACTGTTTTAAAATTATAAAAATAAAAAACAAAAAACAACATAATAATATAAAGGTATTTTAATTTATTTTTTTTTATTAAAATGAATAAATTTCCAGTAAAAATTGAAATAAGCATAGCGAACGGTAATCCTGAAGCGAACAAAAAATGAGCGTTGTCAATTTCTTTTACGGGTCTGCTAATTATAGGAAGAATAGCTAAAAAAATCCACGACGCCAAAAAAATTACGGCATTCAAAATATGATTTGATTTTTGCCGTTTTAAAATGAAACCGGCGATTAATAAAACGTATAAAATAAAAGGACCAACTGAATTATAAGAATAAAAAAGCGAATAAATCTTACCTGCAAATAATATGAAAAATCGAGCCGGATTTCCTTCAAAACCGTGAAAAGAAGCTCCGTTAAATAAAACGAATCTATAACTTATTATTATTATAGAAATAATCATATGCGCGGAATTTTTTTTCAAAGCGCCAAATATTGTATTATTTCTTATTATTATTTCATATAAAAACAAAATCATCGGCAATATATAGGAAGTTTCTTTAAAAGAGTAGGCGCAGACAATCGCAAAAAAAATTATAACCGGCTGTTTTTTTTTTATATAGCAAAATACAGCTAACGACGAAAAAAACAAAATAAATAATTCGCAAGAATCAAGCGCTTCAAAAACTCCGTAAGGTATTAATGACGGAAAAAAAATTATCAGCAGACAAGACATTATAGCTGAAATCTTTGATTTTAAAATTGATAATACTATTTGATATACAAAATAGAGAAAACCAAAAAAAGCTAAAATTCCGATTATTTTTAAAAATACGACATTTGCTCCAAAAAAAACGTAGTAGAAATAATATGTCAAAGAAATACCCGGTCTAAAAAAATCGTATTCGTTTGTAATTCCAAAAACATGCTCTCCAAAAATATATTTAAAAATGTCCGTGAATTTTGAAATATTCGGAGGAATATAATTGAATAACTGGCTGTCTTCCATACCTAATAAATTAATATCTTCAAGAAAAGGAAAATAAACAAGAGCCGTTGAAAAAACAATTAAAAACAAAGGAGAACCGCATATTTTTTTTAAACAACCCGCTATATTGCCCATTTCATTTAATCCCGAAAAAATCGTTTATAAGATATTGCGTTAAAGTTTCATTATACGCCGTATGTCGGGCGAGGTCTGTTTTTTTAAAAAAAATTATTTTCGAAGCGTAATCATACGAATTAACATAACAAAAATCCTGAAACAAATAATACGCCGTATTTTCAGAAAAAACTTTCTTTTTGACGGTTGGCAGATTCTTATACTCCGAAACCGCAATTTCAAAAAATTGCTCTTTATAAAACTTATCCTTAAAATAATATAATTGAACGTCTATATAATCTCCGGTCTGCGTGGAAATCAAATGATATATTATCATTTCAAAAATGTTATACGACGAGTTCAAATCAACGTAATCCGATACCGGTTTGCCAGTCAAATATTCTATTGAATCGATTTTAAAATAATTGTCGAAACCTTTCTTATTGTAAATTTGAAACTTGTTTTGGCTTTCTTTATCGCCGCAATTCGGCAAGGTTAAAACGCAGATAAAAAATATTATTACAAAAACTTTAGTCATAATTATTCTATCATTTTTAAATAACGTTTAGCTTTCTCATTATCGGGATCAATCTGAAGAATTTTTTTCCATTTTTCTTTAGCGGCCGAAAATTTCTCGGCTATATAAAGTTGTTTTCCCTGAATGAATAATTGTTCAATTAATTCGAGTTCTTCTTTCGTAAATGTTTTGCTTATAACAACCGCGGCGGCGCTGTATCCCTGTTTTTTCATAGAATCCGCGACGTTTTTGATAAGAGTTTGGATTTCAGGAGTTCTGTTTAAAATTTTATTCAGATATTGAAGCGATTTCTGGTATTCCCCCGAAGCGTAATATTTGACAGCGTTGTTATAATTTGCAAAATCCAGATTTGAAATGCGTTTTTCTTCCTGAATTTTAGCGAGTTCGGCGTTTATTTTATTCATCAAATCCGACTGCCATTTTGAATCGTTTAAGAATTCTCTGCCTTTCTCGATTTCATATTTTGCGAATTCGTAATTTTTTTCGTTAAAAAATTTGACTGCGTTTTTAAGATTCTGTTCGGAGCGCTGATTTAGAGCTTCTTCGATTAGTTTTTTACTTTCAAAGGTTTCCACAAGCGATTCGGGTCTTCTTACGAAATTTTGCGAAGCGGCTCTTAATTGTTCGAGCAATTTTTTATTTTTATCAGAATCGTCGATTTCAATAATTTTTTCAAGCGCGTCGATTTTCACGAAGATATCTTTGGAATTATCAAGAGTTTCGCATAATATTTTCAATTGCTGATTTTTTAGAGATAAATTTTGTTCTTCCTGATAGGAAGAATATTTCTTTTCGATTTCCATTAATAATTTTAAAGCGGTATCGTAAAAATCAGACGAATAATCGATTTTTTCAAGAATATTTTTAGCAAGGTCGTAATTCTTTTCATCCACAAGTTTTGAAGCGTCTTCAATAACCTTTTTATGTTCTTCAAAATTTCTCGTGACGGATTCGGATTTCAATTTTTTCAGGTTATTCAAATTAGCGGACAAGGATTCCACGGTATAGAATTCATCCTCGTCTTTTTTTTTGTCGAGAATATTTTTCAAATCATTAAGCATAACTACAGCTCTGTCGTAATTTTCATCTCTGTCCACAAGAGATTTGATAATACTCATATCGTTTTTATATCTTGTAATCCTGATTTTTCTGTTATATCCTATATTCCAGGATATTCCGATAGAAGAAACCGCCTCGGAACTGACTTTATTTTTATTGGTTTGAAAAGCGTAATTGAAAGTAAAATCGGAATAGTTCAAACCTACGCCCATAGAAAATTTATCTTTTGAATAGCCCGCTCCTAAATTCAAAAATTTTAATAAATCGTATTTTATACCAAGTCTGTAATCAAACCGGTTTTCAACATTTTCAAATTCAGGAATTATCCAAAATTTTGAAAACAAATTAATTGTGAGGGAATTTTTAATTCTCAAAGGCATTTTATCGTCGCCTATCGAATTTGACGCGAAATTTGAAATCGAATGGGAAATAACAGCGTTTTTAAAAGGTTTATAATTAGCAGCTATTAAAGCCGAGTATCCTTTATTGGAATATTGGCCGACTTCAATATTAAGATAGCGCAAAGATAAACCGAGATTAAAATCTCGTTTAAAAATTTTCATCTTTTGGCCATAACTCAAGATATAAGCTGAACTTCCGACTTTGAAACTATTCGAGGTTATAAAACCGAGATTATCTGTTTCCACAAAAAGTTTATTGTGGAGTTCCAGCGATAAATAGGCGAACCCGACGCCGCCTTTATAAAAGGGCTGCATATAAAAAAACGAATTATACGAAGCGTCAAGTATCAGAGCCGATTGATTAAACGTTAATGACGGAGAAACAATATTCGAAAGCAGCGAAGGATTAAACAAAACTGCCGACGCGTTTTTTTCATCGTGAATATCAACGCTTCCGAGACCGGTTTTAAAAGCGTCTACCGGCGCTTCAGCGGAAATATAATCGTCGACAAAAACTTTATCTCCGGCAATAATGCTTGCTCTGAAGACAAATAAAATTATGGCGGCGAGTAAAAAAAAGTTTAAAAATTTCGACATAAATTTATTTCCCTATTCCAATACCGAGAATTTTTGAAAATCCGCCGTATTCAATTTTAGCGTAATATCCCCCGACCGGAAGCGCAGACAAATCAATGTCAAAAAATTGATTTACCGTTCCAGAAACTAACGGAAAAGAATTTTCATAAACTAATCTTCCAAAAGGATTTATAATAGTCAAACGCATAGTATTTCCTGATTGCGGAGCCGTCGTTATGGATAAATTTATTTTTTTATTTAACGTTGGGTTGGGATAAAACAAAATTCCTCCTTCGGTAAAATTCGCGCCGAATAAAGTATAAACGCTGAAATGGTTGACGTCGGCGGAAGCGGAATTGTTCAATTCGTCAATCGCAGTATTGACTTTTATCCATTGATTATTAATTTCGTCAAGACAATATATTGAAATATATTTTTCTCTGATATCGGAATTATCTATAATTCCGTTGTTGTCAGAATCGAGCCAGTTAAAATAAATTCTGACAGGAGCCGCAAAATTAGGTAAAATCTGGTCGTTTGAATTTTTTGCGGTTAAACTGTAAATAGGTCTTGCGGAACCGAGCGATTTTATAAATCCGCTTGATTTAAGTAATTTATCGTCGGCGGCTATTATTTTTGCGTTATCATACGGATTTAATTCTGAAGCTGTAACATACATATTATTCGCATCGGGAATAAAGAGGTGAAGTTTCGGATTATTAAGCGAATCTCTGAAAATCACTACCGTGTCAGAATCAAGTTTTCCGCCGAATATAGTAAAAATCGTAAGATGATTTGTATATGTCATAACATAATTATCTGAAGATTCAACTATCGAATACGGCTGCTTTATCCATTTATTTTCCTGATTGTCAAAATAATAAATCGCAAGAAGCCGTTCCGATAAATCGGAATTGTCAAGGATCCCGTTATTATCGGCGTCCGGATAATTTATTTTAATAGCAATAGGCGAATCAAAACCCGTTATATTCAAACCGTTTGAAGTGAAACACTTAATATCGAATATTTTTCTGTGTATTCCCGGATTTTTTATATAACCGTTAAAATCCAATGAATTATCTCCAATAATAACCTGAGGATTATTAGCGGGCAGTTCCTCGACTATAAAATATGAATTGTCGGGAAGCGAATTAGCGGGAGTCAGTATTTCAAGATTGGAGCCAAACGCTGTGACTGACGATTCCGAATTACTAATTGTAGTTATAAACTGATATACTCTCGACTGATTAAGTTTGACGCCTGATATGTCGGAAATATTTTTTGAAATTACAAATTGATATTGTTTGCTCTGTTTTATCGAACAATATACGGTTATCGTAAAATTCGACGCGGAATACGAAAAACTGTCGGGAATAATTTTGGTTCCGTTTTCAAGCGTAAAATATATATTGTCGGAATTCATTGAGGCGGCGTCAAGCTGTTTGTTCAAAACAATATCTAATTTTGAAAAAGGCGCAACAAAATCTTTATCCTCGAGAAACGGGGTTTCCGCAAGAAACAAATTTGCGTCGTATGAAACGATTATCTGGTCTGATTGAGAAGCGTTTCCGAGTTCGTCTTTTGCTACCGCTGAAATCAGATTGGCTCCTACAAGCATACCGTATTCCGCCGACCAGAAAGTATCCGCGTAATTATTATTCTGAGCTAAAACGCCGTTTAAATAAACATAACTGTTTATAGGTTTTGTTCCGGAAACATTTATTGAAGACGAAGCTGTTTTATAATTATTCGCAGGTATTAGTATTGCCGGTTTATCAGGCGGCAGAGTATCAAGCAAAATTAAAACTTCGGTCTCTGAAAAATTTCCAGCATAATCGCAGGCTTTAATTAAAAAAGAATTTTCGCCTTCGCTTAATAAAACTTGATATTGCCAAGTGTTGAGAAAAATCAAAACGCTCTCGGTATTTCCGTTAACCGAAAGTTTTGAATTGAGTTCCATTGTCCCTGAAATTATTTGAATCGTATCTTTTGTCGGCGACATATAAACAACCGTAGGAACGGCGGGAGGAGTTTTATCTACTGTAACGGTTATCGACGCCGTATCCGATCTGTTATTCAAAGCGTCAAAACTAACGATTTCATAAATGGCGGCTCCTTCCGGCTGAACAAAAATTTTTGAAAACGTATCCGCTCCAAGCTGAACGTTAGAAACCGAACCGTTTATTTCTATGAAACTGCCCGCCTCTTTTATTCCTTTAATAATAACCGTATCAATATTAGAGATTGTATAATTGGTCAGTATAACAGGTTTCGACGGAGCTATATTGTCAAGATAGATTATGATTGAATCGGCTTCGGATTCTTTGCCCGCGTTATTTTTCGCGGTAACGAATATCGTATTGGCTCCGGACGTTAGACTTATATTTTTATGCCATGAAAAAGTATCGGTAATAACCGCGTTTAATCCGTTAACCGACACTATGATTGCAGTCGTGTCTTTTAAGCCGGAAATTATTATTGAAGCGGCTCCGGTTTCTATTCCATTTAAAGGCAGCATTATTTTTGGAGCCGGCGGAGCGGGTTCGTTTGCAAGACCGGTATCGATTTTTATTCCGTCGCTCCAAAACATCGGATTCGACGTGTCCGATTTGTTTCCGGCAATATCGGAAGCTTGGACTCTGGCGTAATATGTTTTTTCGTTTATAAAATAATCTCCGGTAATCATAATAAGATTCTGCGAACCGTTAACGGTTTCAGATGCAATAATGTTTGAAAATGAAATCGAATCCGAAATCTCAATATAATAACCCGCGATTTGACTTGAATCAAAAGGAGCGTCCCACGACCAAACTAAAGCGGTGTCAAAACTGAAAATACCTTCGTCGTAGCATTTTACGTCTTCGGGTTTGGTCCTGTCTATATAAACTATTTTAGTCGCTGTATCCGACCATAGTTCGCAATTATTTTCCGCGGCGTATTTTAAAACGTTCTGATATTCGGAATTAATTAAAACAGTATCTCCTTTTACAAACGGCGAATTATTCAGAGAATAATAAACGTTTTTAATACCAGATTCAAAATCGGAAGCAATAATCGAAATTATTTGACTGTCGAATTTTGCTGAAACCGGAGCATTATCGGTTATTGAAGGAATCGTATTGTCAAAAATTATATTGCCTGATATTGCAGAACTCGCCGAATTAACTATTCTTCCATAAATTGAATAATTATTAATTCCCTGAGACAACTGAAAATTATACATCCATTTGTCCGTATCAGACGCGACAGCCGGTATTGAATTCACAAAAACCAAAACTTCCGGCTCTTTAGCGCCGTATAATAAAACCGGCGTATAAGAAACAGTCGTGTCAATATCAGGACTTAACGCCGGTATCGGAACAATTACGTTTCCAACTTGTTTTGAATCATTTAATTCGGTAATATTTCCAGCCAAATCCCTTGCGTAAATTCCAGAATAAATAATGTCGCTGTCTGATAACGACGCGTTAAAAGATTTTATAAATGAAGATATTCCGCTTCCAGGATTCATAAATGTAAAATTATAATCGTCTTTTGACGGATTATTAATCCCTAGTTCGAATCTGATATAGTCAATTCCTATATGCGAATCCGAAACAGAGGCTTTTAAAACTATTGCAGTGTCGGTTGTGTCAATATAAAGTTTTTCTTCGTCGTCAAGCGTTTGAAAATTTGAAATAACCGGCGGCGTATCGTCGGTTCCGGTTCTGAAAATCCATGTTTTTGTTTGATTTAATGTTTTATGCGAGTCGTTTTTTAAATAACCGGTTATATCAAGTTTATATGTGTTATGAATACGAAACGGCTGTTGAGGTATCGCGTAAAACCCGGTCGTATCCGAATTGATTTTCAATGAATAATTTAACTTTTGACCGTTTTTACTCAATATGATGATAGTGTCCGTTATCGTCGAAGCGTCAAGTCCGTTGTTGGAATAAATATACAAACTGTCGGGTATGAAATTTAAAATTTCATTGTTGTCGAGCTGTGGCGATATTATTAAAAACGCCTCGGGATTATAATTCGCTATAATAGAATAAGGTTCGGATTTATTATATAAATTATCCAATGCGTAGACTGTTATTAAATTGTTGCCGACCGTTAAATTTACAGGAACCGAAAAAGCGTTTGAAACGAGATTTGTTTCGTAAACATTGTTCACTAATACGCCGAAAGCGCCTGATTCAACGGTTCCCGAAACGTAAACCGGACTTGAATACAAAGCAATATTATTATGCGGAAAAATAATAGCGGGTTGCGAAGGACCCGTCATATCTCTTACAATATTTAAATTTTTGACAGAAGTATTTCCCGCCGCGTCATATGCGATAATATTTACGCTGTTATTCCCTTCGGAAAATAATTGAATATTACAGAACCATTCGCCGGAAATAAAATTCAAGGAAGCCGGTAAACCGTTTACTCTCAAAATTTGAGTCGACATAGTATCGTAATTTCCGGAAAGATTTTGTTCGATTCCGGAATAAGGCGAAATATAATTCGCCGTTGGAACGGCAGGCGGCTCAGTATCGTAAATAATGCTATAAACCGAAGTTTCTGAAATATTACTAAACGTATCGGCGGCCGTAATATTTATCGTGTTATTGTATTGAGTAAAATACACCGTATCAATCCATTCTGCGGCAGATACTATTTTTGCCGGCTGATTGTTCACATATATCGTTTCCGCGTCCGCTGATTTTGTTCCGGTAATTACTTGAAAATGTTTATTAGTCGGAGACAATACGGAAGCCGTAGGTTTAGAAGGAGAAATATTGTCCATATAAATATTTATTTTAATTTCCTCGGATTGCGCGCCATAGGAATTTTTTGAATACAACGAAATAATATTTAATCCGTTTTGAAGGAGAATAAGTTTCGACCAATTATTTCCAGCAATATCGGCTTGCGAACCGTTAACTAAAACGAAAACTGCAGTATCTGTTTTTTGACCTGTTAAAGTGATATACGACTGATTAATTTCAGCGGGATAGCCGTTAACAAAAGGCGGTTCGGGTTTTGAATAAATCAGCAAAGAAGTATCTACAAATATTCCATTGCTTGGAGTTCCAAAATCCGAAATATTTCCGGCTTCGTCTTTAGATTTTACTCTGCAATAATACGTTTCGCCGTTTATTATTCCCGAATCGCTTGATATTATAAAATGCAATCCGCTTTTATTTAACCAACCGGAAAATAAAGGAGAAATAAAATTATTTAATTCGTCCACCTCGACATAATAGTCGATTATTGAAGCGCTGTCGGCGGGCAAATTCCATGAAAAATCAATCGAGGTATCGGCGCTAATTTCGCCGTCGTCAAAAACTGCGGTCGGAAACGGAGGAATTGAATCAAACTTCGCAGGTCTTAAACCGGCGGATACCTGACTCGCATTTCCAAGCGAATCATAACCGAAATATTCAATAATATTATTTCCGTTAGTATTAATTAAAACCGACGAACCGGAATTCCAGATACCTGAATTTACTCTGTAAAAAATAGTGTCTAAAGAACTTAAAGCGTCTGTCCCTGAAATTGTTATGATAAAAGGAGTATTGTAAATAGTTTCGGGAATATTCGAAAATAAAACAGGCGGAACATTATCGTATAACACCGTAAAATACGAGGTTTCCGAATATGTTGTTCCTATATAAGCCCGCGCTGAAATAATATTGGTTTCAGAAATTAAATCAGCCGAAATACTCCATTCAGTATCAGAAACGGATATTGCATTATAAGAATTATTAATCTTTACGGTCGACGCCGGATACTTTTTTCCGTAAAGAGTCAAAGGCGAAGTCCGGACAGAATTTTTTAAAATTGAAGAAAATACCGGAGAATCAATAACTATGCTTGAAACCGAAGTAAAACCCTTGTATTCAGAATTATTAAACTCAAAATCTTCGCTGTAAATCTTATAATAAATCGTATCGCCAACGTTCAAAATTGAATTTAACAAAAACGTTTTTGAATAAAATCCTGAATCCGGATTTATCCAGAAATAATTGTTATGCGAATACGAAGTGTCGTTTATGCTGTAAAAATAAGCGATAGTTTTTAACCGCGACGTATCGGAAATATTTGAACTAATAACTATTTTATTGTCGCCAATATCTATGGATAATCCGAAATTGTCCGTTATAGAAGGCGATATTATTAAAGGCGGTTCAAAATCCTTGATTTTAAATTTATTTATTAATGACCAATCTCCTGTTTTTACCGGATTTAATCCTCTGACCCGCCAGTAATATTGAGAATAAACCGCCGGTTTAACCGATATTGAATTTGATAATAATGCGGAATCTAAAAGCAAAACTCCGGAAAAATTTATGTCCGTATCAATTTGAATTTGATAAGAATCGGTATTTTCAATTTTTGAATCGGCAGACCAGCTAAAAAATAATTCGGCATTTGCCGAAGTATCTATATTATTTGATGGGGTCAATAATACCGGTATTGCGGGCGTGTTCGGAACGTTTGACAGATATACGCGCAAATCCGCGAATATCGTGTCTTTGTTGTCGGTTACCGACAGCGTTATCGTTTCGGCTCCGTATGTATCCGCAACCGGCGTCAAGTAAATTTGGTTGACAGTAATGTTTGCCGTTACTATATGTCCGGTTTCCGCGCATATTGCCCAATGCAGACTGTCGTATTTTACGTCGCTGTCCGCCGCGTAATTATTAAGATTTATTGTTATTGCTCCGGTGTTTTCAATATCGTTTATCGCCGGCAGCGGCTGCGTGAAATACGGAGAATGATTTGATACCACTATAAATTTTTGGCTGAGCGCGACTGTGTTTCCGGCTAAATCCGGTATCGTTATAAAATATGTGTTTGCTCCGGTCTGAAGACGCGGCTGAAAATACGCGCTGTCCGCGGTTATAACGGTTTGACCCGTCCAGTTTATTTGACCCGCTCCAGAATCCACGAAAACTGTTATATGCTGCGTGTCTATTCCGGCGGTATCGTCCGAATACCTTACAATTATTTCAGGATTCGAATCCATTGTCGAAATAAACGTCGTATAAGACGTTATCGCGGGCGATGTAGTATCGTATTTTATTATGTATATCTGCGTTGTGTTCGCGTATGTTCCGGTTGAATCCGCTCCTGTAAAATAAAAATTATAACTTCCCTGATAGGTAAAATTATAATTAAAATATATTCCGGTATCCGTAAAATTTGAACTCGTATCTATTAACTGGTTATTTACATAGAAAAATACCGTATCGGAAGCGCGTTGCTTGATTACCGAAAATGTGTTCGATTGAACGTTTGTGCACGCGTTGTTTGAAAAATTCTGCAATACCGGTAGCGCAAGATTCGGATTCCCCGATGATATTATTTTATTGATTAAAGACCAGCTTCCGCTTTGACGCGTATTTATTCCGCGTATCCGCCAGTAATATTCGCTTGTATGAACTGGCGTAAAATTATGCGAGTTTGACGCCGCGTAAGCGTTTATTATCGACGCTCCCACAAAATTTATATTCGTGTCAATCTGAATCTGGTAAGTCTCCGAATTTTCTGTTATTGAATCCGCAGACCATTGCAGCGTTATTCCTGTATATACCGGCATTTCATAATTATTCGCAGGCGCGGTTAATACCGGTATCGCGGGCGTGTTCGGAACGTTTGACAGATATACGCGCAAATCCGCGAATATCGTGT
>DAINAU010000029.1:0-13168 GCA_036733285.1 bacterium | reverse complement strand
TCAGGATTCGAATCCATTGTCGAAATAAACGTCGTATAAGACGTTATCGCGGGCGGAACGGCGTCAAAAGTTCTTGTTAGTATCTGAGACGAATCGGAAATATTCCCGCTCGTGTCTTTAGAAATAAAATAAAACGAATAAGTTCCCTGAGCCGGAAATTGATATGGAAAATAAACCGTGGTTCCTGACGCCGTATTGGTTTCAACCAACAAATTATTTACAAACAAAAACAAGGTATCGTCGAAATTTTGTTTTATAATTGTAAAAGTATTTGTAAGAACATTGGAACATATATTATTTAAAGCATTGACTAAAACCGGATTCGGCAATTTATAATTTATTTTAACTAACAAAGTATCATAATTTTCAATTTGGTTTATGCCAATCTGACTCATAGTGGTTTTTCGAGGTTCTGTAATATTCCATAAAATGGAATCGAAGCCGGAATTTATCGTCGGGGAACAAATAACGCTTGCAATTTTAACGTCAAAATTCGACAGCGCGGATTCCAAAGACGGATAAGATTTAACAAACAACGATATGTTTATATAGCCGGAATCATTGAAATAAACGAGTTTATTTTGATTAAACGTTATATTTAATCCGTTGGAATCGGCAAAATGAGCGGAGGGATTAGATATGGACGATACTATTGCCGGATTTGGAATTACGGATAAAACATTTAAATATGAACTGTTGAAATTCAAATAAAGTCCGATTGCGTTACAGCTATCAGGCAAATCGGGATTTTTAGCGAAGACGTCAAATGAAAACGTATCTAAACTATTGACGTAAACATAATTTGAATCCGGATTTAACGATGACTTCAAATAGACTGACGTCGAATCTAAAGAATACGCCTTGTTAAAAACCGATATTAAAAAAAATAGAATCAAATAAAATTTTTTAAATTTCATTTTAAAAAATAAAACTTTCTACATAAAAAAACTTATATGAATTTTATAAAATTATTCCTTATTATATACTAATAAATTATTAAATAAAAACAACTGATTTTTTTAAATAAAAAATTGGCGGGAAATTTTTTAAAAGTTTTAAAAATATATTTGACATAAGCGGGATAAACCGGAAAAGTTATTCATATTATCAAAAGATTTTTGCTGTAAAATCAATGAATGTAAAAATTACTTCAATAGTTACTATTCAGCTACTTTTTAAACCGTTAAAACGGTTTTAGTTTTTATATTATTCCGCATTTATTGTTATTCTGAAAACGCTTCCTTTAGGCGAATTATCAAAAACTTCGATATTTCCGTTATGAGCGGTTAAAACGTTTTTTACAAAAAAAAGCCCTATTCCGGACCCTTTTATATTTTGATTTATTCTGAAACCGTATTGAAAAACGCTCTCTTTAAATTCATCGGGTATGCCCGGACCTTCGTCGGAAACCTCAATAATAATTTTACCGGAATCGTTTTTCATTTTAATCCGGATAGCCGCGTTTTCCGGAGAATATAATACTGCGTTTAAAAGAATATTTGTCATAATCTGTCTGAAATAATTTTCGTCGAATTCCGCGAAAACTTCTATCAAGTCTTTTTCCAGTTTTATGTTTTTATTAGCAAAATGATTTTTCATAATCGCCGCGGTATACTCGACGGAAGATTTAAGATTTACTTTCTTTTTTTTCAATTTTAAAGATTGTTTGAAAAAATTTTCCGGATCAAGCATAGTCCTTATGGATTTGTTCATCGCGTCGATTTGTTCGACAAGAAGGTCGGGAATTGTTTTATCAACATTCTTTTCAAGTTTTAATATCTCCGCATTTCCTTTTATTACGGTTAATTGATTGGCTATTTCGTGAACTACGGAAGACGCTTTTCTTTTTTGCATTTCAAAAATTGCAGAGCGTTTTTTTATAAGTTTTGCGATAGAATTCCGCAAAGTCGAAGGATTTAAGGGTTTGTCTAAAAAATCTTCCGCTCCGGATCTTAAACATTCCACCGTAAGTTCTTTATCGCCGTATCCAGTCATCATAACTACGCTGATTTCGGGATAATTATTTTTTAATTTTTCAAGAAACTCAAGTCCGTTATCGCCAAGAAGTTTATAATCCGTTATCACTATATCCGGAAGATTATCAAGATTTTCAGATATATGTTTAAGCGCTGATTTTGAGTCGTTAAATCCGTTCGCGGAATATCCGCTCGCTTTTAGAATCGCCGTTATAGAGCGGCATATATCGTTATCATCGTCAACGACTATTATTTTATAATCCGAATTCTCCATTATATCTTATCCGCCTCATTATTTTTTTTTAACGGCAATTTAATTACAAATTCCGTTCCTTCTCCTTCTTTTGAATTCACAAATATTTCGCCGTGGCGCTCTTTTATTATTCCCCATACTATTGATAAACCCAAACCCGTTCCTCCTTCGGAAATTTTTGTTGTAAAAAACGGCTCAAATATTTTTTCAATAAATTTTTCAGGTATTCCAGCGCCGTTATCTTTTATCCTGAATTCAAAATTATCTCCGGAAATGGCGCATTTGATTTTTATAATCCCTTTTTCCGGCTCTTTAATCGCCTCTGCGGCGTTAGCGATTAAATTTATAAACACCTGCTCCATTTTTATCAAATTACAATACAATAACGGAAGATTTTTTTCAACGTCAAACTCAATTGTCTTTACTTTTTTTTTAACAAATCCTTCGGATATCATAAAAGATTTTTCAATTATTTCTTTTACAGAATAAAAATTTTTCTTTGTTTCGTCGCTATCGCGCGAAAATTCTTTGAGATTATTAACAATTACCTTTATTCTATCGCTTCCGGTTTGAATGGACTTGATTATTCGGTCAAAATCAGCGAACGCTTCTTCAATAGACATATTTTTAATTTTATAATTAGAATCATCGATTTTTCTCAATAAAGGTTTTAATTCCTGAATATATTCTTCAAGAAGGGGAGCGTTTAAAGAAATCAAACTGTTTGGATTATTTATTTCGTGAGCTACGCCGGCTACTACCTGCCCAAGCGCGGCAAGTTTGCCGCTTTGTATAAGCTGAATCTGCTGGGACTGAACCTCTTTTTCAGCCAGGTACCTTTCGGTTACGTCTATTAAAATTCCCTGAAAATGCGTAATATTTCCTTTAACGTCTTTTATTAAATTTGTTCTGTCTTCTATGTATCTTGTTTCGCCTTTTTTATTAAACGCCCTGTAATGCAATATAAATTCGTCTATTCCGTTTTTAATATAATTTTCGACTTGACGGACAATTCTGTTAAAATCGTTTTCGCTGATAATTTCTCTTGTTTTTGTTTTGCTCGAATAAATCTCTTCCGGCGTATATCCGAAATTTCTCACATTGTCAGAAACGTATTCGATAGAAAAATTCTCGTCAAATCTGCTGACTAATACCACAACGTTGCTTCGATTGATAATATATTCAAGTTCTTTCAACCTTGCGTTCGCTTTTAATAAATTTTTTTCTATCTCCTTTATATCGGTTATATCAAGAATGCCTCCTACAATCCCGTATTTTCCGGTATCCTGAATTTCAAATACCGACTTATAAATTATGACGTCAAAAAATTTACCGTTCATATTTATCTGTCTTTCGAAGATTTGTTTTCCTTTTTTTTCAAAAAGCAAAGAATCCATCTTATTAAGTTCTAACGCGTCTTTTTCAGAAAATACGTCAAAAACCGATTTTCCCAATATTTTGCCGCTATCTAATCCGCAGAAATCCTCGAATTTTTTATTAAACCCAATATACTTTCTCTCGTTATTTTTATAATAAACAGCCATAGGCATAGTGTTTATCAACGTTTCCAAAAATGATTTTTGCTCGAGCAATTTTTTATTTGAAAGTAATTCCTCGTTGACGCATCTAAGCTCTTCTGTTGTATTTTGTAATTCCTCGTTTGAATTCTGCAACTCTTCGGTCATAGTTTGCAGCTCTTCGTTTGAAGCGGTAAGTTCTTCATTGGTCGCGGTCAATTCTTCATTTGCGGCGTTAAGCTCTTCGTTTTGAGACTCGATTTTTTTGAACGATTCTTTTAGTTTGCGCGCCATCGTATTAAAAGATTTGGCAAGCGTTCCCGTTTCGTCGCCGGTAGATTCTTTGATATGAATATTTAAATTGCCGGAACTTAATTCATGAGCCGCGTTATTTAAAACCGACAACGGTTTAATCAATATATTTATATATCCGTAAATTAAAAGTAATACCGCTATTAAAACCGCTGAAAAAAATATGACGGAATAATTGACAATCTTCAAAGCGGGGGCTGTAAATATATCGTTCTGAATATGATACGTTAAAATCCAATTTGCGGTTCTATATCCCATAAACCCGCGATTTGTCGAATAAACCGTTATTGAATTGTTATCGATAACTGATTCTTTATATCCGCTGTTCTTTCCAGTTTCTCTTATGATTTTAAACATTTTATTTTTTAACGGCGACTGCTTCATTAGACCTTGTTTGTCAAAACTCGAATAAATCAACATTCCTGATTGATCTATTAATTCAACTTTAATCGAAGCGTTAAAATTCAAGGTTTGAATTATCTCCCTTATTTTTTCCGCCGACATTCTCAATACTACGGTTCCGGTCTGTTTGCCCGACTTTTGATTTTTCACTTTCGCCGCAAAATAAATTACCGGTTTATTTAATGATTTAGACATATCTATGGTCATAACCGGATTATCGTCCAACATCAGCCAATACGACGTATAAGGATGCTTTCTATTAATTTCTAAACGCGAAGTATCGGCGATTCTTTTACGCTCATTATTAAAAAAAGAAAGAGAAATATAGTATTTGTATATATTTCTAAAATCTATTAGACGGCTTTCGATTTGTTCGGGCGACGAGTTTGGCGAAGTTAATATGCTATCGGTTATTATAGCGTTCAAATCGCCGATTCGCTCAAATATCAATCTATCTAACTTATCGAGTTTATTAATGGAGTCGTCGACATAACTCTGAATTATAATCTTTCTTATGTGATTGAAAATAAAATTATAAATAAATATCGCGTTGATAATCAGAGCGCTTATTAAACCTATTCCGATTATAGCGGTTATTTTATTTCGTATCTTCATTTATTTTAAATTATTTTGCTATGGTTTCGAAAATTACCGTTCCTGCAAAAAAGAACCGTCTATAAGATTATCAAAATCCGGAATATCAGAAATCTGCCCTCGGTCAAGAAAAAAATTTCCTAATTTTTGCGAAGAAACGTAAAGATTTATTTCATTCTCTTTATTAAATAATTTTTTATTGTCTTCTACGGTTAAATAATTTATTCCGTTAAATTGATTTTCAATATCTTCGTCTTTAATATTAAAATATCGGGCTATTATGCTCAATGCCTCTTTTTTGTTGAAGTTTATATATTCAATGGCTTCGGAAAAAGATTTTATTAATCTTTTAACTGCGTCTTTATTGGATTCGACGAATTTTTCGTCCATTATAAATCCGTCTATTAAAATACCGGGATAATCCCCAGCTTTAGCTAATATTTTATATCCTTTTTCAATCGCGGCATATTGATAAGGAGACCAGCAATGACCAGCGTCTATTTCCTTTTCTTCAAGCTTCTCCAAAACCATAGACGGCGGATAATTTGCAAATTTCACGTCTTTTTCCGTCAATCCGTTTTTATTCAAAATTTCCAAAACAAAATAATGAGAAAAAGTATTCACTCCGTCGAAACTTATTGTTTTATCTTTTAAATCTTTTATGGAATTAATGTCGCGTCCGCATACGAGCGCGTCGCCAGTATCAGAATAGGTCGCCGAATATAATAGTTTTGAATTATATCCTTCGGCGTTTAATGAAACAAAATCCGCCAACACGATTCCGGTTCCTTCAAATTTTTTTTCTTTAAATAACAGCAGTCTCTTATTGTAATCGGTTATATATTCTATCTCCGCGTTAATTCCGTTTTTTTTAAAAAAACCTTTTTCTGCGGCTATCAAAATATATCCTTCGCCCGCCCAATTGATTGCTATTCTCAAAGGTTTAATTCCTTCGGCTTTTTTTTGACAACCGCACGCCAAAAAAATAATTATTATAAAAACCAGTTTTACTTTTTTCATTGTTTTGTCAAATCATAAAACTTTTTTTTCGCCGCAATCAGGCAGAATCCTTATTCTATTTTATTCAAAACTTTTATTATATCGCTTATGCTAAACGGTTTCTGAATATAACCAAAAATATCTTTACTCATAAAACTGTCTAATTCCAAACCTATCTGCCCCGACATAAAGACTATTTTTATCGAGGGTTCGAGTTTTTTAAATTCTTCGGAAATTTTCAAACCGTCGATTCCCGGCATTAAAAGGTCGAGAAAAGCTATATCGTATTTTTTTTTCAAAAAATTATCAATCGCGTCGCATCTGTTATAATAACAATCTATTTCCGCATTAATAATCTTTTTTAACGCTCTTGACAGCATATCCGCTATCAATCTCTCGTCATCCACTATGATTATTTTCATTTCCCTTTCCAATAATTTTAGCTCTGGAGCGTCAAAGACTTTTTTCTCCGAATTATTTGAATTTTCCATAAGTATCTTATCTCCGTTTTGTTCAACCGGTAAACTAATCATAAATGACGCTCCTTCATTAATTTTTGACTCGACGCTGATAAAACCGCCGTGATTCTTGATTATCGTATAGCAAACGCTTAATCCAAGTCCGGTGCCGCCGATGTTTAAATTGTTGTTTCCCCGCGCTCCTTTTGTGGTATAAAACGGCTCGAAAATTTTCTTTATCTTATCCTCGGGGATTCCTATTCCCGTGTCCGTTACCGTTATTGTAATATACCCGTTTTTTTCTTCGGCCGATACCGTAATAATTCCTTTTTTTTTCGGCGCAATCGCATGACGCGCGTTTAAAACCACGTTTATCAAAACCTGTTCGATTTGATTTGCGTCGACATACAACAAAGAATCATAATTGAAGTTTGTAAAAATTTCAATATTTTCAAGCTCTAAAAAATTATTTTGAATTTTTATTACGCGATTAATCAGGGTTTTTATGTCGCATAGCTCTTTCACCATCTCGCGCGGTCTGGAAAACGCCATTATGCTTTTTACAATATTGGAGCCCCTTTTGACTTGATTGTCGATTTCAGTCATAATTTCGGTATAATCCGGAGAAGAGTCCAATTGCAATAAAACGAGCTGGGCATAACTCTTTATTATTGCAAGAATGTTATTGAATTCGTGGGCGATTCCGGAAGCAAGCTGTCCGACGGCTGATAATTTTTCCGAATGCAGCAATTTATTATGCGTTTTAATTTGTTCGGTAATATCAATATGCGTTCCTATGAAACGGGCCGGTTTGCCGTTTTTCAATTCGACAATTTTACCCCGCGCCATAATCCATATTTCATTTTCTGTTTTAGTTTTCATTCTAAAAATTTGTTCGTAGTTTTCTTCCGGCGACAGAATGAAATTAAAAAAACTCGATTTAATCTTTTCAACATCCGCTTCGTGAATCAAATTAAACAAATTCTCTATTGACGCGGGAAATTCGTCCGGAACGTATTCAAGCATCGTATAAAATCGCGGGCTGAAATAAACCTTGTTTAAATACAAATCCCAATCCCATATTCCTTCGCTGGCGGCTTCAAAAGCGTATTTTAAACGTTGTTCGCCGAATTGCAGCGCCTCCAATATTTCTTTGCGTTTTATCGCCGAAATAATTAATTTTGATATATGCTCGAAATGTTTGATCTGATTCTTTTCAAACCATTTTTTTTTCGACGAAGCAAGATGAAAAAGCCCGATAATATTTTCCTTTATTTTTAAAGGAATTAACGCCAAAGATTCGTAGCCGGAATTATAACATACGCTTCGAACTCCTAATACTTTCGATATTTTATCGGAATTTTTTGAAATCTGTTCGGTGGAGTCTGAACAAAAAGAACCGTATCCGGTTGAAAATCCGGAAAGCCGCTTAATATTTCCGTTTATGACGGCTCCGCAAAAACAATCCAATTCAATATTGCATTTTATTCCCGAATTATCGCAATCTGGAAAAACGCTTATTATGCTTTTTTCCGAATTAATGAATTCTTTGGGAAATCCGGAATGCCAGATATACGGATAATCCGTTTCCCTCCGCAATCTGATTCCTATTGCGTCGATTGAATATTCCTTCTTTATCAGTTCCAATATATTTTCAATTATTTTTGTAAAATCGCCGGGTTCGTTCAACATCTCCAGAATCTGTTTTGTCGCCGATTCATATTGTTCGGTTATCTTTTTTTCCGTCGCGTCTTCGTATATTGCCACTATCTCGCCTGTCTGAAGTTTGTAAATATAATTTTCTCTCCATCCTGAAAGACGCTCGTCCCTGTATTGTTTAACCGGAATATATTCCGGCTTTCCGGTTTTATATACTCTCTTAAAAGCGTCGAAAATCCCGAATTCTATTACTCCGGGAAATACCTCTAAAACGCTGCGGTCTATAACTTCTTCTTTACTCGCTTTTTCTATCTTTTCCGCGGCTGCGTTAAATCCTTTAATAATGAAATCTTTTCCGCCGTCCGCCGCTTCATACACCGCGACTCCGTTTGTCATCTGATTAAACATCATTTGATATCTTCGTTCGCTTATTTCAAGATTTTTCCGCGAAACAATATGCTTTTCTATTTCGTTTCTTAAATCCTGTTCAATAGCTCTTAATTGCTGGTTTACCGCGAATTGCTGCTGCTCCGACGCTCTTAATTGTTGTTCGGAACTGTATAATTGCTGGTTTATCGCCCTTAATTGTTGATTGGACGCTTTTAATTCCATTTCGTTGTTTTCAAGCCGCCGGTTGACTTCCTGCATTTCCAGAATCGTTGTTTTCAATTTTATATTTGTATGTTTTAATCTTAAAAATAAAACCGATAATATAATTCCCAATACAAAAAGAATTAAGACAACTAACAATCTCGTATATATTTCGTGAGATGAAACGCCGCTCAAACTAATCAAATCAAAAAACGATAAATCGTAAAAAAATATGGAATCTACCGCAGATTCAATTGTCCAGAATAATATCCCCGATAATATAAATATTGACAATGTCTTTATTACTGTTTTCATATTTTGGAATTTTCCAGCAATTCAATAAATCTCCTTTTAAAAGTTTCGTCGTTTCTGGATTTTCGTTTTTTTGGGTTTCTCCCGCGCCGGCCGCTTCGCCGTAATTTTTCTTGATGTTCTTTCTCAAGTATAAAATACTGTATTGAATATTCCGAATATATTTCGCCGAGCGAATTTATAACCTTTGCTCGCTTTTTTAAACAAAGGTCGGCGAGTTCCAAATCCTGCGTTATAAGAATATCGTTTTCTTCAATCAGCGACTCTATCGTGATATCTACCGAATTTTTTCCGGTGTCGACTTGAATGAGTTCCGCGTATTCGTCTTTAAAAATATGGCTTTCGTCAAAAACCAGAACTACTCTAACCGAACGTTCTTTGCATATTCCGACCGCTATATCTTTTACGGGACAAGCGTCCGCGTCTATTGTTACTTTCATTTTAATCTAAATTTTTCCGAGTAAATCGTTTAATTTTTCAGTTAAGTTTTCGTCTTTTGGTTTGTCTTTAATATTAACATCTATTTCATTAAAATCAATATTTTTTTTGTTTTCCGGAAGATATTTGGCGATTTTTTTTATTATATTCTTATAATTGAAAGGTTTGACTATATAATCCGACGCTCCAAGATTGATTGCTTTTAAAATATCGGATTTAACGTTGCGGGCGGTTATCATTATAACCGGAATATTTCTCAGAGTTCCAAACAGTTTCATCTGTTCAAGCAATTCAAATCCGTTCATAACCGGCATATTTATATCAAGCAAAATTATATCCGGAGGCGAGTTTCTTATTTTGCTTATTATATCCGTATTGTCGTTGATTGCGGTTACGTTGAAATTATAATCTTCAAGCGCCATTTTTAAACTGTCTGTAACATAAACCTGATCGTCTATTATTAAAATATTTGGCTTTGAGTTTTCTTCAAGTCTCTCAATATCTTCCGCAGATCCGGTTTCCGTCGATTCATATACTTCGTATTCGTTTTTAGTTCCGAATTTTTTTATCAAATTTATATGGTCGGATTTAAGTTGCGTCCACTTTTTTACAATTATTTTGCCTCGCTCGTCAGCGACGTTTTCGCGTATATAAGAATGATTCCGCAATTCTTCCTTTGGCAGAGTCTGAACATTCGCGTCAAGATTTTTATCCGAATATCTCTCCGGATGTTTCTCTATAATGTTTTCGACAACCTTTGGCGTGATTTCTATATTGACGTATTCGACGCCTTTGTCTATGAATTTTTTCTGAACGGCGGGATTCGACAAATCCGAACCCTTTACAGTATATACTTTTCCGTTTTCTACTATGTCCGAAGCCAACCGGATGTTTCCTATTTTTTCTATTCCGTATTTTTCTATGATTTCAATTAGTTCTCTCAATGAAATCTCTATTGATTTTAATTCGTTCGATATTAATGTCATATTCTCCTTTTCTCCTTGTCTCCAATGAATTCCGGTTTTGACGGCAGCGTGAAATAAAAAATATTTCCGCTGCTTTTTTTAGGAATCACTCCTATTTTTCCGTTATGATGAGTTATTATGTTATAACATATCGCCAACCCGAGTCCGTCTCCCGGCTGATCAAAAATACTCGATATTCTGTAATACGGTTTGAATATCATCTTTCTGTATTGAGACGGTATTGGCGAACCTCCGCTTTCAACTGAAAACCATATAAATCCGTTTTTTAAAGCTTTATATCCGCATTTTATTTCGGTGTTTTCAGGCGAATATTTTACCGCGTTATTTATCAAATTGTCTATGACTTCGTTGATTAAAAAACCGTTGCCGTAAATTTTTAAGCTTTCCGGAATGGATATTTTAAAACGTATCTTCTTTTTTTCCGATATGTCCTTGTATAAAGCCGTTACGTTTGTAAAAAAAGTTTTTATCATTACTTCTTGAGCGTCGATTATTCGCGCTTCGTATCTTGATAATTTTATGCTGTTGTCTATAAATACGTTTAATTCTTCGAGTATTTTTCTTATCGTTAAAAATGATTTCAATAAATCGTCCGTATTCAATTTGTTTCTCTGTATTCTGTCTATCCAAAGGTTTGCGTATGTGATTATGGGAGATAAATAATTGCTGAATTTATGGGTTATCGTATGCGTGATGTTTCTTATTATTTTGTTGTCCTCTTCAAGCTGACGCGTTTTCATTTGTATCTGATGCTGAAAATTTAATCTGTCGGTTATATCGCTTAACATTATATTTAATCTTATGATTTTGTTTGACATATCTTTAAAAGCGTTTACTATCAATCCCGCTTTTATTATTCTTCCGTTTTTATGCCTGATTTTTATTACCGCGTCTTTGACCGAATTCTTATCCGCGTTTGTCTCGATGGTTTTTATTATGATTCTCAAATCCTTTAAATACATCCATATCGGAAGCTTGTATAAACCGCAGCCCTTGATTTCTCTAAAAGAATAACCCGTTATATCTTCAAATGATTTATTCGTTTCTATTAATTCAAGCGCGTTGTTTTGTTTCGCGAATATTAATACTCCATTGCTGAAGAAATTAAATACGTCCGCCATTACGTTCATTTTTTTTTGAACTACGACTCTCTCGGTTATATCCTCAAAATGTATAAATATTCTTAGCGGATTGTCTGAAAATATAATCGCGGTCAGATTTAAATACAGCGTCTCTTTGTTTTTACGGATTTTAATAAGAAAATTTTCAACCCTTTTTCTTAATTCAAGAAGATAAAAAAAATTTTCGAATGATTTTTTTGAACGCGAAATGAATTGATTGAATGTTTTGCTTTTAACGCTTGATAAAAGCTCGGCAAATCTGGCGTTAGACGCCGGTATGGAATATTTCCCTCCGCCTTTGCTTTCTATTAAACATATTGGAACCGGATATAAATTAATTAATCGCTCAATTGATTCGTCTACGCTTTGTTTTTTTATGGGTTTTATCATAATTTCACATTATGATTCTCAATAAAAAACAGGGGCGTCGATATCCCCCCCGTTTTTTATTGCACTCCGCCTGCGTATTTTTTTAAAATTGCTATAAGGGTTTGAGAAACGTCGGTTGGTTTGAACGGTTTTACCACAAAATGTTTTGAACCGAGCATTATCGCCTGTTTTACTATTGTTTCATGACCGATTGCGGTAACCATTACCACCAATGCGTTCTTATCAATTTCGATAATCTTTCTTAAAGCTTCTACGCCGTTTAAAATCGGCATTGTAATATCCATCGTCACTAAATCAGGCTGATGCGTCTGATACATTTCGACCGCCTGCTCGCCGTTTTCCGCTTCGGCCGCTACCTCTCCGCCTATCTGCTGAACTATTCTTACCACCTGTTTTCTCATAAATTGAGAATCGTCTGTAACAAGAAATTTAAACGGGGTTCCGTCAGGCTTCTTTATTGGTTGAATTCCGCCTTCCATATAATTTTCGTCCCTCCTGAATTCAATTCAGCTTTATTTGATGTTTGCCTTTACTTTCTGTATCAATATATTATAATCAAACGGTTTCTTTAAATAATCTACGGCTCTTATTTTTGCAACAGCCGATTTTATTTCAGATTCTTCTTTCGCCGACATTATGATTATTGGAACGCCTTCGATTATATCTTTTTTCTGAAATACCTGAGCTACAATGTCTCCGTCTAAATCAGGCAGATTTAAATCAAGCAGTATCAATCCGGGTTTTTCATTTACTATATCGTTCACTACTTCTATTCCGGTGCTGCCTCCTAATACTTTAAATCCTTCTTTCTCCAAACGAACCTTTACCGTCTCCAATAAATCCACATCGTCTTCGATTATTATAACTTTTTTATTCATTATCCGGCGCCTCCTGATTTTTTTGTTTTTTAATTGCGCTCAATTTTTTAAACCTTTTTATTTTATACTTGATTTTAAAAAAAAACAAGTGATATTTTTGAAGTTGATTTTTTTGAAGCGCAGTCAGAAATTGTTCCAATAAATTTAATAAACTTGATAATCTTGAAATCAAGAAAAAAACTATTGAATTTTCTCTCGAACATTCTTATTCGCATAAGCCGGATAAACCGGATAAACCGGAAAAGCTATTAATAGTATCAAAAATATTTTTGCTGAAATTGC
>DAINAU010000028.1:12619-31611 GCA_036733285.1 bacterium | reverse complement strand
GCGGGGCGCGACAAAAAACATAAATTTCATTGAAAGATAATTCGTTTTTTTTGTCGCGCCCCGCGTGGGCGCGTGGATTGAAACCAATCCCGCCCCGAAAAAACCCGTGAAAAAAATCGTCGCGCCCCGCGTGGGCGCGTGGATTGAAACTAAAATTTGACAAAAATTTTTTTTGTGTCTGTCGCGTTTATCCGGATTGCGTTTAGACTAAAAGCAGATTTATATAATTAGATTTATCTGTTTTTTTCATTTTGAAAAAATTGTTTCCGCAAACAACGCGGACTTCGCTTCCGGTTTCAGCGTCGCAATAAGAAACGAGAATATTCGCGGCGAGCAGAATATTTTCGTCTGAATAATTATTCAGAATCACGCCGAGCGGTCCGGCGACTTCTGGAGTATCGATAATAAAATCGTTAGCGTTTAATTTTTCAATAGCCGAATTTTCTTTTTCATTTCTTCCGAGAATCAGTCGTCCGTCATTTTGTAATTTGAATATTCGTCCGTATTTAAGCAATTCCAAGCATTCTGTTTTAGGTTCTGGATTTATCGAAAACAAATCTTTTAATCTTGTCGAAAAGTTTTTATCAGTGAGCAAACAACCGCCAGCCGGAGCCGGATAATAAGTAATATTAAACTTTTCGGCGAGTTCAAATTGCATTTTTCTCGATCTGCCGTTTATGTTAAGAAGTTTGTTTCTATCAATTTTACCTTCCGATTCGGGTATTGTAATATCAAGAAGTTTTGCGGACAGCGGTCTTAAAATATAACCTTCGTAACCCGAAAGTTTTTCTACTTTTTTTAATGAAATTCTGTTTTGCGACATAGGTCTTTCATTTAAAACTTCGCCGGAAAATATAAAATCGTAACCGAGTTCTTTCATCAAATCGCCGGCTTTTTTAAACATTAACGCGTGGCAGTCAATACAGGGATTCATATTTTTTCCAAAACCGTATCTTGGTTTTTTCAGCATTTGAATATAGTCGTCTGTAAAATCAATTATTTTTATGGGAATACCGATAAGATCGGCGGCTTGAATAGCTTTTTCCGCGGAAAAAAAAGGAGTAGTAAAACTTATTCCCAACACGTCAATTCCTAATGATTCTATAAGTTTTGCGGCGATGCTTGAATCCAGACCGCCGGAAAAAAGCGATATTGCTTTAATAGTTTTCATATTTTAAAAGGCTACAAGGCGGAACGCAGTTTGTCAAGGATTTAATCAATTTTATTTGAATTATTTATAATAACAATGATAATGTAAGGCAATATGAGTATAACCAAACAATTGAAAAAAATCATCGAATCTCTGAAAAATATTTTCAGATACGCTATGTTCAATTATAAAAGGGCGCATACTGAAAAAGAGTTGAATCATTATGTTGAGATTTATAAAAAAAGTATTTTAGAATTTTTCGTTGAAAACAAGAGAACGGAAGAAGATTTTAAAAAATATGCGTTTTTAAACGAATCAGTTTCTCAGATAAACGCGTTATTATTGAAAAAAGAATTTCATAGTATGGCGGTTTTATCGAATAATTTGTATCATAAAATTTCGGAAACATCAGGAATTCCTATTAACGAAATAGATTATGTTGTTATTGATAAAGACAAAACGTCGGATAAAATCAACGCAGCCCCGCCGAAAATCAATATTATTTTGGACAATATCCGTTCGCCTTTTAACGTCGGGTCGATATTCAGAACAGCGGAGTCTACAGGGAAAATAGATTCGATATATTTATGCGGTTTGACGCCGACTCCGGAGCATAACAGAACAAAACGTTCCGCAATGAAAACCGAAGAATATGTTAGATGGAATTATGTTGAATACGCGGAGGAAATTGCGGAAAAACTAAAAATGGAATCGGCTTTGATATCCGTTGAAACTGTTTTGAACAGTATAAATTACAAGTCGCTTGATTATGATAAATTTGAAAAAATCACTTTAGTTTTTGGAAACGAAGAATACGGTATCAATCATTCCGTATTAAATTTAAGCGATTATATTATCAATATTGAAATGTCCGGGAAAAAAAATTCTCTGAACGTAGGCGTAACCGCAGGAATAATATTGTTCAATATTTTATGATTTACAACCCCTAAGAGCAATAATTAAAGTTATAAACTTTTCCCGCTAAATCAATTAAAAAATTCTTGATAATATATTAGCGCAGGCAATACAAAAGACAATTCATGTCAACTTTTCATTATTTTAATAAAAAATGAAATTAACTTCAAATTCAATAAATCTCTCGGCATATCTTCACAAAATATTCTTGCCGTAAATGCAAGAAATTTATTGATAAGATGCTAATCGCTTCCTTGTTTCTTTTTGGGTTCTCGATATTGATAAAAGAAAAACTTCTAAAACCCGGCTTGACAATTGGTTGAAATAATATTAACATTCAACTATATTTTTATTCGGCGAAATCAAAACGCTGAAAATTATTTCTCAGGCGGCAGAATAAAAACTTTTCAAGAGAAAAAATTATGAACGAAAACGATTCGTTAAAAATAAAAAAACATTGTTTTAAAAATTTTAATTTTTATACAGTAACGGCAGACGCCGATTTGGGTCTTTTTGAACAAATTATTATTGAATATGATAATTTTGACAGACAAAATTTGAGGTCTTCAGGTAAAAACCGTCTGACTTGTAAAAAAATACTCGACGGTAAATGTTATTATCTTAAAACCTATTATTTTCCCGGAGCAATAAGAATTCTAAAGGATTTGTTCAGGAAACCGAGGGCTTACAGAACGTTAAAAGCCCAGCAGATTTTAAACAAATCCGGAGTTCTTACCGCAAATATTGTTTTTGCCGTTCAAAACAAAAATTTTTTCAAAAGCAGATTCAAATGCATGGCTGTATTAAACGAAATTCAGGGAAAAACATTGGATAATATTTTAAACGATTCTAATATCAATTACAGTTTAAAATTAGATATTTTAAAAAAAGCTGTAGCTATTATGGCAAAAATTCATAATAACAATTTTATTTACGGCGATTTTCATATAAATAATATGATAGCGGATAACGCGCTTGAAAAAATATACTTAATAGATTTTGATTCGTTTCGACGTTATTTTTTCAATTCATCCAAATCAATGCTGAAAGAATTTTTCAAATTTAACCGTTATTTAAAAAAACATATTAAAATAGAAGACAGGGAACAATTATTGGACTTTTATTTATCTCAAAGAAACTCTTTTTATGAACAAAACCGCATTGATAAACAAAAATCTAAAATGGATTTTTATTGAAACGAAAGTCAGTTTATTTTTTTTAATTACGCGAATATTTGTTGTTGCGGAACAAATAATACTAAAAACTGTAGTTGGATTTTGGCAGTTTTTCAAATCATTTTCTTGATTACTGTAAAACTGCGCGAACCCTTTTTAAAAGTTGAAGATTAAAAAAAACGCCTTAATAAGACACTTTAATTTATATAGGTTTCAAAGCGTTTTAAAAAATATTCTTGCCGTAAATGAAAGAATTTTCGCGATAAGATACTAAAAATGCCGAATACATTTTTAGGGATAATGCTAAAGCGAAAAATTATTGTTGAAAAATATACGGGATAGTAGTATTATTAGACTATAAAAAAAATAAATATACAACCCTATGTAATATGATAAAAATTAATAATATAACAAAAAAATTCGGAAACCAAAAGGTTCTGGATAATATATCGTTTGAGATATTGCGCGGCGAAGTGGTCGGTTTTCTTGGACCAAACGGCGCCGGCAAAACAACGGCTATGCGAATTATAACGACTTATTTGAAACCGGACGAAGGCGACGTTTATATAAACGGAATCAATTCGGCTGAAAATCCTAACGATATAAAAAAAATAATCGGTTATCTTCCTGAAAATGTTCCTTTATATCCTGAAATGCGCGTTAAAGAATTTCTTGAATTCAGGGCTTCAATAAAAGGAATAGAAAAACGCAATGCGAAACGCAGAATCTCCGATTCGATTGAGAAATCCAATATCGGCGATGTTCTGAATAAAATTATCGCGCATCTTTCAAAAGGTTATACTCAAAGAGTCGGACTTGCGGACGCTTTGCTCGCCGACCCTAAAATTCTGATTCTTGACGAACCTACGAGCGGACTCGACCCCAACCAAAGAGTTCAAACTCGAAATTTGATAAAAAATCTCGGCGCTGAAAAAACCGTTATTCTATCCACTCACATTCTTCCCGAAGTCGAAGCGTCCTGTCAAAATGTTCTCATAATTAACAAAGGAAAAATAATCGCGCGGGAAAGCGTCGGCGATATGGATAAACTTACCGGCATAACCGGTTATAGTTATCATATTATTTTATATTGCGGCAATGAAACGGGCCGTAAAACTGAAAATCAAAACGATTGCGTTCAAACTCATGATAATCCTGCTGATATTATAGAAACAAAACTTTCCGGATTCGACGAAAAATACAATTATTCCGTTTTGTCAAAAGAAAAAAATATGCTCGAGATTGAAATGATTTTTAAAAACGCCGGAGAAGCGCTTGATAAATTTTTTAGTTTTGCAGTTTCTAACAACGCTTTCATTCGCGAATTAACCCCAAATAAAAATTCGCTTGAAAATATTTTTATATCGTTAACTTCAACTGTCGACGGTGATTGATGAAATGAAAAAAATATTAATATTAGCCAAACGCGAACTTTTCAGTTATTTTACAAGTCCGCTCGCATTTATCACATTAACTTGTTTTTTGATATTGAACGGAATAATTTTTTGGATGATAACGGATTTGACAAACAGACCGGAAAGTCCTTACGGCGCAGTAATGAGATTATTTTTCGGAGGCACGATTTTCTACTGGTTATTTTTATTTATTTTCATTCCGGTTATTACAATGAAACTTTTTTCAGAAGAAATAAAATCCGGTTCGATAGAACTTCTGATGACCTCCCCTATAAAAGAATTTCAGATTGTGTTGGGAAAATATTTGGGAGCCGCTCTATTTTATATTTTCTTGTGGACGCCCACCATAATATATCCCGTTATTTTGAATCATTATACTTCCATAGATTTTGGACCGGTTGTCTCCGGATACGCCGGCTCGATTTTAACCGGTTTATTTTTTATAAGCATCGGTATGTTTTGTTCGGCTGTGACAAAATCTCAGGTAAGTTCCGCAATCCTTAGTTTTGCGGTTATCGCGTGCGTTTTTCTCGCCGGACTTTTAAGCGGTTTTTTTATGGATCCCTCAACCGTAAAATTTTTCGATTATATAAACGCTATGAATTATATGGAAACCTTTGGAAAAGGAATTATCGACTCGAGGGCTATCGCGTATCTTGTTTCTTGCTCGGCGGGAATTATTTTTCTTAATATCAGATACCTTGAAACCAGAAAGTGGTTGTGAAAAAATGAGCTATACAGCTAAAAGAATCAATTTTTCAATTACTGTTTTATTGACTGCGGCGATTATAATAATGATAAATTATCTCGCTTACCGTCATTATATGAGACTTGACTGGACAAAAACGAATATTTTCAGTTTATCGGAATATTCGGAAAAAATTCTTGATAAAATTCAAAAAAGAATGAGCGTATCCGTATTTATTCCGTCAAACGCCGAACTTTATGAAAACATTCAGGAATTGCTGAATTCATACGCGAATTATAATAAAAATATTGTTATCGAATATATAGATCCCATAAAAAATCAATTGCGCTCAAACGAACTCGCCAAAAAATATAACCTGACTTCGCCTGATTTGGTTATATTCGAATTCGACGATCAAATTAAATACGTATCATACAATAATATGGCGGATTACGAATATATTTACGGAAAAACCCCGAAAATATCAAGTTTTAAAGGCGAAGAAAAATTCACTTCAATTATTTTGTCTTTGATTGAAAAGGAACAAAAAACAATATATTTTACCGAAGGTCATAACGAACGCAAACTCGAGAGTTCAGAAACCTACGACGGGTTTGAGATTTTAAAAAACGAAATATTGGAAAAAGGAAATTTCAAGATTAAAACATTGCCGACGGTCGCAACTGAAAAAATACCCGAAGATTGCTCGCTGCTCGTCATACTCGCTCCCGAATTTGACTTTTTAAACTATGAAATCAAAATTATCGCAGACTACCTTAAAAGCGGCGGTAAAATTTTGATTTGTCTCGAACCTTCAATAGGAAAAAAAGGGAATAAGCTCGTTTTGTTAACGGAATTTTTGAATAAAAACGGCATACGGTTTCATAATAATTTATTGATTGACCCCTCAAACAATTATCCTTTATTCGGCAAAGGTTCTATCGTAGCTTTCGAGTTCGGTCAATCTGAAATCACCAAGTTTCATTATGAAAAAAAAATCCCCGTAATATTCAATCTCATAAGTTCGCTTGAAGAAGTAAAAACCGAAAACGGCATAAAATCAACGGTTTTAATAAAATCTCAGGATTCGGTTTTTGCAAAAGAAAATCTCGAGGATTTAAAAAATCTTAACATAGACCGTTCAAAATACCCGCAAAAAAATTACGATATTGCAATTTTGTCGGAATCGGATAATCTTGAATCTATCGAACCTGATTCGTCTATACCCGCCGGAAACCGGGAAAATACCGCGTTATCTCAATCCTCAAAAAAAAGACCTTTCGCTCTTCTTGCCGTTGGGGACGCAGATTTTTTATCTAATAATCTAATCAATAACGCCGGAAATTCCGCGTTTATCATTAATGCCGTAAATTATCTTGTTGAGAAAAAAGATTTGATTTCACTGCCTCCGAAATCGCCTGAAAAAGCGCAATTGACTTTAGCTTCAAACGATATGTTTTTTATTATATTCGTTTCCATATTCGCGATGCCGGCTCTTTCGGTTTTAACAGGCATATTAGTCTGGTGGAGGAGAAAAAAATAAAGATGAAACTTAAACCCGTTTTAATGCTGGCTTTATTATGCTGTTGTCTTGGCGCGTATATATTTTTTGTCGATACAAAAAAGAAATCAACCGATGAAATATTGAACGAAGAACAGAATGTTCTTTCTTTTTCGAAAAACGGCGTTGATGAAATCGCCGCAGGAAACATAAAATTAATTAAAAATAAAGATAGCGGCGAATGGATTATAACAGAACCAATAAACGCCAAAACAGATATTGAACAATTTGAATTGTTTCAGGATTCAATATTTTCATTGAAATACGACAACAAACAAATAATACGGGAAACGGAAATCGCTCAATATGAGATAGATATGACGAAACAATTAAAAGTAACCAATTCGGCGACCGGAACCGAAACCGTTTTATATCCCGGCAAACAAAATTTCGACGGTTCTAATTTTATTTATTCAAAATCGGAAAACGCAATTTTTAAAGTGAAATCAGATTTAAAAAATATTTTCGGGATTACGCTCAATAAATTAAGGAATAAAAAAATTTTCAATTTAAATATTGGAAATATTTCAGGATTTAAAATTTTACGGGCGGAAAACGATATAATCGAATTATCAAAAAATTATAAATCCGAAACCGACTATGACTGGCAGATGATTTCTCCCAAAAATTTAAAAGCGTCCTGGCTCGGAGCAAATAATTTACTTGATAAGATTCTCACGGCTGAACCTCTTGATTTCATTGATAATCCGGAAGCGGAAACAGGGGAATCCTTGAAAAATGAAAGCTCTATAAAAATATTCGTCAAATTAAAAGAACCGGAAAATTCCGGAGAAAAAGAAATAATAGTCTATGTTAGTTTTTCCCCAAAAAAAGACGCGGTTTATCTGCGGGTCGGCGACTCGGCGCCAATCTACCGCGTTTCGCCTGATATTATAAAAGAATTGAATTTAAATTATATAGAATTAAAAAACGAAAAAATTTTCGGCGAAAACATTTCTCCCGCCGATATAACGGAATTTCAAATAAAAACCAAAAACGGAGAATTGAAATTGCAGTTTCAAAACGGAGTTCCGGTTTCCGCCGACCCGGAGTCAAATAAAAACATTGATTTGATAAATGAATTAATTCACAATATTCAATTGTTTAAAGCAAAACGCTTTGTTTCAGATAAAACGACTGATTTATTCGAATACTCGCTTGATAAACCAGAGCTTCAGATATTCTTTGAAATCAAGGGAATAAAAAGCGCGGCGAATTTTTCAAAAAATAAAAATAAATTTTACGGCGTTATTTTCAACCGCGGGGATATAGATATTTTTGAAACGGAAACATCTAAAGACGGAAGCGTTCCGGAGTTCTTATCGCCCGCGTTAAAATTATTGAAAAAATAGATTGACAACAATTAAATTTTTGTTATAATCGCGATTATCAAATATTGAATTTGATTTTCCAAAAATTAGAATAACGCCGGTTGTTTTTTGCATTAACTAAGCCGAATCATAAAAACGCGTTATTTGTTTTATTTTAATAATTTTTTGCGCCCATAGCTCAACTGGATAGAGTGTCTGGCTACGGACCAGAAGGTTAGAGGTTCGACTCCTCTTGGGCGTAATTTTTATAATAATTAAATAAAATGTTTTAGTCCGTTGAACATAGACGGATTGAAACTTTTTAGAATATATGCCGGTGATAATGGTGGCGTTCGCAAATTTTAACGCTGATTTATATAAAAACGAATTAAAAAAAATAATTAAAGACGATTCAAAATACCGGTTCTGGATTGAAAATCTCGAATTCGGATATTCAAACTATTATCTGCAAATAACCGGAGAAAATCCGTTTTTTAACGCAAAACTCAAGAATCTTTTTCATTCGACTTTTTTTATAGCCGCGGAACGTATGAGTATATCCGTAAAAAATATTGAATACGCTTCGCGCGAAAAGAAAAACGGCGTTCAGCGCCAATTCACTTACAACCAGAAACCGGTTCAGCTTGAACTGTTTTACACCAATAAAATAATAAATAAACTCGACCCGAAATTCGATTTCGAAAATTTTATAGTCGCGGACGCCAATAAATTCGCTTATATTAGCGCGATAAACGTAACTCAGAACCTCGGCGCATTGTTCAATCCGTTTTATTTATACGGAAACGCCGGTTCGGGTAAAACGCATCTTGTCCAATCAATCGCAAAATACGTAAAAAACATTTATCCTCAAATAAATCTGAAATATTTCGACGCCAATTCATTTAAAGAGCTTTACCTCGGCTCGATGCGAAAAAACAATCTCGTTGAATTCAGAGAAAGATTCAGAAAAGCGGATATTTTCATTATGGAAAACATAGAGGCTCTCGAAGGGTGTTATAACGTTCAGGAAGAATTTTTCAATATTTACAATGATCTGATACAAAACAATTTCCAATTAATAATAACTTCAAAATACAGACCGGATAAACTTATGGAGTTTATGCCGCGCCTTGTGAACAGATTCAAAACAGGACTCGTAGTCGATATAAAAAATCCTGACGACAATTTAAAAAGCGAATACGTAAAAAATAAAATAAACGAATGCGAAATGTATTTTCCCGAAGACTTCATATCTTATTTTATCAAGCAATGCGGGACGGACGACTTGAAAAAAATCGACGTCTACGCAAATAAATTAATCGCTTATCTATCGGTAAGCAAACAACCAATAAGCGAATCCGTCATAGATGAAATATTTATGCGGATCAATACAATGCCGGAAATAATCACCATAAACGAAATTCAAAAACAGGTGTCGCAGTATTTCAATATAAACTGCGACGAGCTTAAATCAAAGGTCCGCTCAAAAGACGTTGTGTTTCCCAAGCACATAGCGATGTATTTATGCAGGGAACTGACGGATTTCAGTTTGAAAAAAATTTCCACCGATTTCGGCAAAGTGGATAAAACTACCATAACGCATGCCTGCGGTAAAATCAAAGATATGATTACTTCGGACGATAACGTGTGTCATATCGTTAAAGATTTGACAAGAATACTTTTCAACAAAATAGTAAAACACTGATCGCTGTCCGGACGATTTTCTTTTTTATCAATTAAACCGGAAAATATATTCTCTTAAACAATCAGGTGAGGAAAAGTGAGCGCTGAAACATTTTCAATATTTCAAGAATTGCAGGAAGAATCCTATTGCGGTCCCTGCAGTATGAGTTATTGCTTTTTTATATTGGGCATAGACGCAAATCAAAATGAAATCGCCGAGTCCACCGGTTTAAGCTGGTGGCAGAGAAAACGCGGCGGCTGCGACGAATTAGCTTTGAAAAGAGCCGCGGCGGCGTTTGGAGTAAAAAGCAAATTCGTCATTTTCAATAAAAAAAATAAAGGCAAGGATTTTATCTCAAAACTTTTGGAACACCTTTACAACGGTTATCCGGCTATTCTATGCGTAGATGATTTCAGCCACTGGATAGCGCTGCTTGGATATTCCGGCGAAGAAAAAAAATTTATAATCAACGATCCGCGCGATAAAAAAATTTTGTTCGGCAAATACAACGACAATTCTTTAAAAATAAGATGCTGGAACGTCGACTCCAAAGATAAAACCAACAAAGAATACTTTGCAATACTGTTGAGTCCAAAAGACAATCATCCGCCAAGATGGACGTTAACCGACGATTTTATCAAGCTTTGTTTAAAAGGCTCCGCCGAACAGGCAAAATCTTTAATGACTGATTTGATAGAAGTTACCAACAGAGCAAAACTCACTTCTTCTAAAACAAAAAAATATACCCCGCTCAGCGATATACTTAAATTAGACGAAGATATTATCGTGGATAACGTCAACTACTGGTCAAACTCAAAAGATATGGACAAACGGGATTTGCGGGAGCTGTATAAGGATTTTATAATCGTTTCCGACGCCGCGAATATTTGCATACCAAAAAAATTCGACAGCGTATCCATAGTTACTCAAATGACCGCGATTCTCTGCGCCGCCATCTGGAATAAAGGAATGCTCGAATAATTCATTCCGTGTTTTTTTCCGGAGTTTTGCCTTTGTTATTATAAAATGATTTCCGGCGACGGCTCAACCTACGGCTATGTGAAATTCGACGCTCTTTGCAACTTGTTGCAACTTTCAGCGTCGTTAATTTAAAAATTACTTTTCACATAAACAACTGAAATGACGCGCGAAAAGTTTATTAAATTTACTGGAACAATTTCTGACTGCGCTCAATACTCGATACTCGACGAAAAAGAAAAATAAAATTGACAAACTAACAAGAAGCAATTATTTTATAATTAGAAATAAAAATTATTAACCTTATCGCGCATAAGTTTGACAATTGCAAAATCATAATTAATTATTAATTAAAAACAGGTTTTTTTAATGAAAAAGATTTCAGACTTGAAAAATATATGGGCAAATGATAAAGAAGCATTCGCCGCTAAAGAATTAGGCGGTCTGCATTCTTTTGTCAAAGATGTTTTAGAATCGGAAGAATTGTTTAATTTAAAGCAAGGGAAAGAGAGTTCTAAAATATCCGCAAGAAAAAACGAATTCACTATTGAAACGTCAAAGCAGGGAAGACGCGCTGATTTTGTAATTTATATAAACGGCGATGAAATTGTGATTCCGGTTGAAGTTGAAAAACATAATAATATTGAAAAAGGAGTAGAACAGCTTTTTCAATATCAAAAAGACTGGATGAAAAAATACGGATTATTAACGGACGGCAATGAATGGCGATTTTACAAATCCAGCCAATATAAAAGGTTTTTTATAAATGACATTTTAAATAATCCTAAAGAATTCGTTGTTTATTGGCAATTTTATATCAAGCCGGAAAATTATTATATAGAATTGTTTAATCCTTCTATTCAACTATCTTTATTTAACGATAAACTTGATTTGAATATATTTGAAAACCGAACTGTTTTCTTTGATGAAATCACCCAAGTAATAAAAAATTTTAAGGGTAAAATGCTTGCGATTGGAGTATGGTCGTTAAATTTAAATTTTGAAAGGGACAAAGTTGCGGTTGAAACCGCATACGCGTATTTGATACAATTCATACTTTACAAAACAATAGTGGATAATGAATATAAAAAATTCAAAAATGAATACGATAAAACGCTTAATAAAATAGCTAAGGCGATTCAAGACAAAGATTTTTATTCAATTATTATAAACGAAATTAAAAATATTTCAGAGTATATTTCAGAAAATATTTATAAACCTTTTGAATCCGAGCAAAAATCCATCAATGAAAAATTAATCGAAAACTTAAAAGGAGATTTGACTATTGACGATATTGCTCCTTGGCTGGATATTATTTTATTTATTAATCGTTATAATTTTGCCGGTTTAAAAAATGAAATTTTTGGTTTTATCTATGAAAATTATTTAAAAGATTTGTATCAAGATAAAAACAAAGGGCAATTTTTTACGGACCCTGCGGTAGTAAATTTTATGCTTGACGAAATCGGATATACCGGCGAAGAACTTAAAGAAAAAGCAAATAAAAATGAAATTTCAATTATCGATCCAAGCTGCGGCGCCGGAACATTTCTCTATAGTTCAGTTGACCGGATAATCGAGGCGTTTGACAAAGGGACTGAAAAACAATCAAAACTTATCGAGGATTTAATCGATAAAAATATTTTTGGCATGGATATTGAAGAATTTCCTTTATATCTTGCGGAAATGAATATTTTAATGCGGCTGCTGCCGCTTATAGTCAATGATAATTATGAAAATCCGATTGATAATAAATTGAAAATATTTAAAACCAAAGATAGTATTTCCGAGTTTTTAAATGCGGGAATATCTTCAAAAGAAAAAGAATATAATATGTTTTCGCATCTTGAAAAAACTGCGCTTGATTATCCGTCGTTTATGCGCGAAGAAAAAGATTTAAAAGAAATGCTGAAATCATTGCAGGAAAAAAACGGCGTTCGCGGCAGATTTGATTATGTAATAGGCAATCCGCCTTATATAAGTTATAATGAATGTTGTAAACAGAAAATGGAGTTCACTAAAAAAATTAAAAACAAAAACGACTCTTCGATTACTATGGGAAATGTATATGGAATTAATTTAAATACTGTTCCAAATCGAATAAAAACTTATCCGCCTAAACCGAATTTATATGCTTTTTTTATCGCTTTAGGTTTAGCGTTATTAAAAGAAGGCGGCAAATTATGCTTTATTATACCACAAACAATTTTAACTGCAAGAGATTTGGATGTATTAAGATATCATTTATCTAAATTTACGACAATTGAAAAAATTATAACTTTTCAATCAAATATGTTTGTAGGAAGAGGGTTAAAACAAAATAAACCAATTGCGACGTCTTCTTTAATTTTGGTAATTAAAAAGCAGTTTCCTAAACTTAAACATAAAATAAAAGTTATTAATTTTACGCCATATTTTGAAAAACAAGAAATAGATTTTGAAAAATATTTGAATAGCCGTAATAAAAAGTCTATTGAAATTTGTCAAAGTATTATTTTTGAAAAATTAGACAATTGGAACTTTTTAACTTATCCAATTGGTATAAATAATTTTGCGGCAAAATATATTGAAAATTCCGATAGCTTTGACATATACAGATTATTTGAAAAATCAATTCCAAGATTTAAAGATAAATTCTATTTTGATGTCGGGTTTATTTTAAAAAATAATCTGATTAGTAAAAAAAAAGAAGGCGATATGTATTCGATTCTTGATTTTAAAAATTTTAAAGGTTATTCAAAATATAATGCAACGGATTTTTATCCTAAAGACAATTCAAAAATTGAATTAACGAGAAGCAATCAAGGGCATATAACTTTATCTCCTAAATATAGCATAGTATGGAGAATTAAGAATCCTGAAAGATTTTATTTAACTGACGAACCAATAATTTTTAATATGGGAAAATCTTCTATAATTACATCAAATAATAAAAATGAAATGATGTATTTGTTATCGGTCTTAAATTCAGGCGTTTCAAAAAAAATTCTTGAATTTTATTTAAAAACATCGTCTGAAAAAGATTATTTAGTTGCTATTTTGCCTGTAAAACATTATATCCGGGTTCCAATTATATCCGCAAAAAATCAATTTATCAAAGACGAAATAATAAAGCAAACGGAGATTATGCTTTCGCTGGAAGACTATCAGTTGAAGGATTTTGTAGAATTTACAACAACAAAACAAAAATTTTCAAATATAAAAGTCGATGAAACCGATTTGGTATTAATAGACGCCGAAGATAAGGAAATACGCCAAAAAATCAAATTCAAACATAATTTTGTTAAAAATTTGATTGAAAAGAAATTTATAAATACTCTTCTGAATATAAATGATGTTTCGTTAAATGATTTAAAATATATGGAAGCTGTGGATTATAAAGAACAGGAAACTATCAAAGATTATATAGACGATCTGATTTTTGCTTTATACTTTGATGTATCTATTAGTAAAATAGGGATTGCCGAAGCCGAAAATATAAAAAAAATATGCCGAAAAAATAGATTTTATGAAATGTTGTTTTTTGACGACAAAACCGGCGAAATATATGCGACGACATAATTTAATTTACGTTTTAAGACGTTGTATTTTAAAAAATAATTTTTATATACAAATTTTTCCCGTTTATCGGGTTTATGTTAAAGGAGATGGAAATAATGATGAAAAATGGAATTGTGAAAGAAATGTACTCGAATAATTTTAAACAACCAAGAAGAGTATTAAAAAAAAATAGAGAGATAGAGATAGCGATAGCTATAGACTGGAATTCCGGCGAAACCGAAACCGTATCTCTAAAAGGAACCACTCAAGGATTTAATATACAGGGCTGCGGAGTAATTATTAAACTTCCCGCATTATTAAAATCCGTATGCGATGATTTGATTCCTCATATTGTAGGCAAAGAAGTTAACGTTAATTTTGATTACGAAGATATTGAAAAAAAGAATAACTCTATTTGCGGAACTATTTTAAGAACCGGAAAACCTAAAACTCAGGGATATGATTTGTTTTGCGCAATCCAATTCGATTATGTGCCGCCTGAGATTTCTCTGAGAATTTCAAAAGATTTAAAAGATGAATTTTGCGATATTCTCCAGCCGGCAATATTGAAAAATAATTCTTTTGAAACCAGGAAACCGGATTATAAATACAGGGAATCCGTAGTTATTCGCAAATTGCTGGAAACTTTAAAACCATACGTTTACTTAAGGGAAAAAGATTTAAGCGATATACTTGTCGTTGCCAAATTAAAAAAAGAATTATCTAAAATAAGTAAAGCGGTTAAACCGGAAGAAATTATTAAAATCTTGATTAAATCCGTATAATCAACAAACCGTTCAGTTTTTTTACGTTGCAGTTTTTGCGTTATGTTAAACCCGAAAACCGCATAAGGATTTTGAAAAATTGTTCAAACGACATAGAATACTTGTTTCAAACAATTTTTCAAAATCTTAAAAACATATGATTTACGGCTAAAGCCGTAAATTTAAAAGTTTTCGGGTTTTTAGAAGTTTTAACAAGCATACATCTATGTTTTGAAAAACTTCACTTAACGTTTAATGCGCTATAAGGGTTAAATGATAATAATTCGGTTTTTAAATTTAATTTTATATTAAATAAATGGAGGCGGCGCTATAATGAAAAATCTAATATTGGGAATTGATGTTGGCGGTTCTGGCATTAAAGCGGCTAAAGTGAACATAAAAACTGGAAAACTTGTATCAGACAGGTTCCGGTTGCCGACGCCTGAAAAAGCTAAACCCGAAGACGTTGCCGATACGATATTAGAAATTTTAAAACACTTCAAATGGCAATCGTCCGTAGGCTGCGGTTTTCCGGCAGCAATAAATCAAGGAACCGCGTTAACCGCGGCAAATATTCATAAAAGCTGGATAGGTCTCAATTTAGAAAAATATTTTCACAAAAAAACAGGATGCAAATTTAGAATCATTAACGACGCCGACGCCGCGGGTTTGGCGGAAATAAAGTTCGGAGCGGGTAAAAAAAAATGCGGAACGGTTCTTATGCTTACGGTCGGAACCGGCGTGGGTTCGGCGTTATTTTCCGGCGGAGTTCTTTTTCCAAACACCGAACTCGGGCATATAGAACTTTTTGGCAGAGAAGCGGAGTCAAACGTTTCGGACGCTGTCAGAAAGAAAAAAGAGTTATCCTTTAAAAAATGGGCTGAAAGGTTTGACGCATATCTGATAAAAATGAATTCATTACTATACCCGGATTTAATAATTCTTGGCGGAGGCGTAGTTAAGAAAAAAGAAAAATTTTTTGATTATCTTTCTTTAAAATCTAAAATTGTTCCGGCTTCGCTTGGCAATGACGCCGGTATAATCGGCGCGGCAATTTTTGCAAATAATTAATTTTAATAATAAAAACGGATAAATGTGGAAAATCCAACAAATCTTTTAATAGTTCTTATACCGGTTGTTGTTTCTATCATATCGGTAATTTTTATAACCGCATATGTATTGAAAACAAGCCGCGGGAAATTTAATAAAAACGCGGAAAAACTCGGGGGTTCAGCTTCAGGCTTCAATAAAATAGAGGGAACCGCGGGCAATATCGATTATAAGATAAAATATACTCCAAAACATAAAAATAATCCGGCTCAATGCAGGATTTTTGTCGGAGGCAAATCGCCGTTTTTTTCAATGTCTTTTATTAGAGAATCTTCTTTTCATAAACTTGTTAAATATTTAAAACTGTCTTCGGAATTGCAGACTAACGATAAAAGATTCGACGATGCGGTTTACATAGATTGTAGAAACAATATGTTCGCTAAAACCGTTTTGACGTCGACAGATGTTAAAAATGATATTATCCGCCTTTTTCAGAATATCAAAGAACTTGAAAAAATCAAATTTTCAAAAGACGGGGTTGAAATGGTTTTGTCGCCGTTTGAATTAAATTCGATGGAAAAAAGTTTTCTCGAAGAAAATCTGCCGGTTTTAGAAAAAATTCTTAACAGGATTTCAACGGTTCCCAAAATAGGAACCGAAACGTCTTATATTTTTGAAGCGTTGTGGTATTTTTTTTTCGGATTATATATAATCGGCGGAGTGGTTTTATTTACGATATCCCATTCAAAATACGAGCCGGTTTTTTCAACGGCATATTTCAGCGGTTTTTTATATGGTTTGGCGGCGTTTGCAGGGATGATATGTTTTTTGTATTTTTCGGTTCGCGGAAAATCTAATTCGCATATAATTTTTTTAATATGCTTGAGCGTCGGCATTGCCGGAATATTTTTTACCGGCGTTGGTTCTACGCTGTTTTATAACGGATATTTTGATAAATCCGAAGGGATAAAACGGGAAATAGTTATAACAAACAAGTATAAGACGCGGAGTAAAAATTCCACAAATTATCATTTGATTTTTTATCATTGGAATTTTAAGAATAAAACCATCTCGGTTTCCGTGAGTTCAACATTTTATCATAAGACTAATATCAATGACAGATTGCCGTTAATAACAAGACCTGGCGCGCTTGGTTTTGAATGGATGGAAGATATCGAACGGTAAAAAGGGGCATTTGAAAAAATTATTGATTTTTTTTTTATATTTTAATATAAATATACTGTTATGATTTCTTTTGTCGGTTCTTTCTTATTGTTGATAATAGGTTATTTAATCTATGGAAAATTAGTTGAAAAATATTTTGGCTCGGATTCAAATAAAGTCACGCCTGCGGTAAGATTAAAAGACAATGTCGATTATGTTCCGATTCCGGTCTGGAAAGCTTTTTTAATTCAATTTTTAAACATTGCGGGATTGGGTCCTGTATTCGGCGCGGTTTCGGGAGCGGTTTGGGGACCTGTCGCATATTTGTGGATTGTGTTTGGATCAATTTTTGCCGGCGCGGTTCATGACTTTCTAATCGGAATGATTTCATTGAGAAACGACGGGACCACAATTTCAGAGATTATCTGGAAATATCTCGGCAGTTACGCTAAAATAATCATTAGATTGTTTTCATTATTATTATTAATTTTAATTGGCGTAGTATTTTCAACCGGACCCGCCAAACTTCTCGGAAAACTTTTCAATATGTCTGATTTGTTGTGGCTTTACATAATAATAATTTATTATTTTTTCGCCACGTTTTTACCGATTGATAAAATAATCGCTAAAATCTATCCGTTATTCGCGCTTTTGGTATTGTTTATGGAAACGGTTATTTTTATCATATTGTTAAGCGGTAAATATCCAATCCCTGAGATTAATTTTCATAGCATGCATCCCGCGGGTATGCCGGTATGGCCGTTTTTATTTATAACTATCGCTTGCGGCGCGATAAGCGGATTTCACGCGACGCAATCTCCAATAATATCGCGTTGCGTTTCTAATGAGAAACACGGCAGGAAAATTTTTTACGGCGCAATGATTTTTGAAGCGTTTATCGCCATGATATGGGCGTCGTCTTCAATAGCGTATTACGGAGATACGGTTAAACTGAACGAAACTTTAAAAAACATAGGAGCCGCCGGCGTTGTCAACGACATACGTATGGCAATGGTTGGAGGCGTAGCGGGAGTTCTGTCGATTATCGGAGTCATTTCTCTTTCAATTACTTCCGGAGACACCGCATTCAGAAGCGCGAGATTGCAGCTTGCGGAAATGTTTGGTTTGAATCAAAAAAATTGGATAAACCGGCTTAAACTTACTTTGCCTATGTTCGTTATAGCAGTTATCTTATTCAAAGTGGATTTCTCGATTATCTGGAGATATTTTTCATGGTCGAATCAGACGCTTGCGGCGCTTGCTCTTTGGGCAGGCGCAGTTTATTTAAAACAATCTTATCGTCCTTACTGGTTCGCTTTCCTTCCGGCATTATTTATGACCGCTGTTACGGTATCGTATATATTTTCCGCTCCCGAAGGTTTTAATTTACCGGTTAAGACCGGAACTTATATCGGAATCATTACCGCGTTTGTTTCAGCGATTATTTTTTTTTCCCGGACAAATCAATCCAAAAAATGAAATATAAAATTGAAAAATAAAAAAATTGCCCAAATGCCGGAAAATTCTTTTTTGACATTTTTTCAATATTTTTTTATCTACCAAGTATTTTTAACAATTCTTCGGCGTTATAATATATC
>DAINAU010000028.1:0-12519 GCA_036733285.1 bacterium | reverse complement strand
CTGCGCTCTGAAAACAACGGATTATTTAAAATTATAATTATTAAAAATATTATTGAAAAATAATTTTTCATAAGTATTTCATCCCCTTATATTTTATTCAGGAAAATCAAGATGCCAATGATTTGGCTGAGCATTTGTAGGATGACGTTTAGATTTAACCTTATAATATCGGCATAACTCACTAAACTTCCTTCCCCTTTCTCCCCACAAACTTATTCCGTCTCTATCGTCCACGTCAAAATTCAATCCGGTTCTATGACCATTATGCGGACCCGACCAATTTTTAGTAAAATCATTACAGCCGCCCCATTCCAGCGAACCGTCGGTAATATGAAATATAGTATTTGGATAAACCGATATATACGAGTCGGCAATATCGCACATTAAATTAACTGTTTGCGGAGTTCCATAAAAGTGATTTGAATGCAAGCCGACAGTTTGAGGAGTAGAACCGTCTTTGAAAAAACTTCTTTTGGGTAATAAATTTTCGGTAATCCAGTCAACTTTAACAGTTATAATTTCTTCAAATTTATATCCGGACGAATTAAATTCAACTGTGATTTTTTCTTCGCCGCTCGCTTCTTTTGAATAATATTTTGTTGTAAAAACACCCACATCGTTTGTGAAACCCGTTACAGGATTCTGAAAATGGGTTGGCCTGCCCGTATGATTATGTCCGCCGGAATTCTCAATCTCTTTTGAAGTTAATTTAACTCTCAATCCTGATATAAAAGGAATCGTAGAAATCTTAACAACTGAAAAATCCGGATCGCCGGTCATTCCGCCCGGCATTCTTCCAAGGTTTCGAGGTTTAATTTTAAGCGGATTTACTATAAACAAAATTTCTAAATCTTGAATTTCCATTCTGATATCGGCGCCTTTCGGATCGCGGTTTGAAGTCGCGGATTTTAAATCGGTAACCCGCATAATCGTATTGCTATTAATACCGCCAATAGCAAATTTCATCTGTAATGCGGAACTCATACTCCCTTCTAATTCTTTTAAAACAACCGCATTAATAATTTTAACCTTAAAATTTTCATCCGTATAAGTAGGATTATCATTTGAATTCAAATCGCGAATATTAATAATTAAATTTTTAGAAATAGAGTTTAAAAAATTAAAATCAGCGACTCCTCCATATCCTATAGACGGAGAAGATGGAGCGCTATATGATCTATCGCCGTATGCTCTATTTAATTTTTTTTGATTTTTATTTGGAAAATTCATAGCATAAGGATTTTCAAGGCATTCGGGATTAATTTTTCCTCCGTATCCAGGCAGTATTTTAGCTATTCCGATTATTGCCGGAATTCCCGAGTCTTTTGCATCTGCAACAAAGGGATTTGTAATATCAAAATATTCTTCCATATTATTTCTTCCGTCGTTATCTTCGTCTTCCGCGTTGTCGTCAATTCCGTTATAATTACTGTCTTTCCGCAAAGGATTATATCCTAAAGCAGTTTCCCAACCGTCCGGCAATCCGTCTCTATCGCTGTCTGAATCAGACGCGGAAGTTCCAAAACCTTGAGTATTAAATACTTCTATAAAATCATTCAATCCGTCTCTATCTCCGTCAATAACAGATAAATCGGTATTATAATATTGAAATTCAAATAAATCCGGTATTCCATCGCCGTCGCTGTCATAATATTCAGGTTCTCCATTAACGCTCAATTCAAATTCATCGCTTAATCCGTCGTTATCAAAATCAAACGCTTCGGGAAAATTTCCGGTTTTTTTATAAATCCAAGATTTTTTATTATCTGATGATTTGCTTTGAATCCAAAATTCGTCGTCGCCTATTCTATCAAATAAAATAAAAGGATCCGCGCCAATACGCATTCTGATTTCCCAACTCTGATTTAATGAATTTTCCCTTTCAGCAGGCAGATTCGTATTCGGAAATTTTACGGTTAAATCAATCAAACCTTGAGTATCATTATTCCAGATTATTGAACTTGCTCCGCTTACGATAAAATTTGAGCCGCTTAATTCTTTTACAATCCATTTGTTTTCTTCTATCGATATCAATCCCCATTCAAATTTCTGAAACGCTAATATTTCAGAGTCAAATTTCAATGTTATATCTGAATTTTTGATAATATTATTTCTGGTAACGCCGGATTTCAATTCGATTTTTCCTGAAATTTGCAATACTCCGGTTTCAGACATTTCATTTTTACCCCAAACTATTTCAGAGGCATAAATATTTTCTACTCCCTGAATATTGCGGCCTGAACAAGTTTTTAAAATTTGATTAAACGAATATGTTCCGATTCCTTTTAGTTGCTGAACCTCATACATATTGCTGAAATAGTTATCGTCTATTGTTCCCATATCCATATCGGTTCCGGCTCTGTAAATATATAAACTATCTGACGACGGGCTTACAAGGTTAATTATATCTTCAATTTTATCTAACGAAATAGTCCTGTGATTAAGATAATTCAAAGCATAAGCGTAATCCGGAATTTTTTTCGAAATAGTATCATTCCAAACATTAATTGCATAACTATCAATTCTATCCAGACTTCCCTGTCCTATATATGGAATAGAGTCAAGTTCAGATATACTGTCAATATACTCGTCGTCTGAAGTTCCATAAATTCCGTCAATCCCTTTTTTATAATTTTTTATGTTTTCTGATTGTGTAATATCTAAACCAACCGAATATTTTAAAACATCAGTATTTGTTGACCAATGATTAATAAATTGCAGCAGTTTATATGGATTTTGAGGAGCGCGCGATATAACGCTATCCTTGCTGTCGCCAGGCGATTCATTGTTTTTACCGCAACTTATGATATTAAATAAAATCAGCAAAATGAAAATAATTTTAATTTTCTGTAAAGGAGGGGAGATTACTTTAATTAGAGTTTGTTTTGTTTTGTTTTGTTTTGTTTTGTTTTGTTTTGTTTGCAATTTTCATACTTTTTTACTTCCTTTTTATATAAAAATACAAACTTAAATGTTTTCGAATTAATTATATTTTATATTTCAATTGCTATTTGTCAATACTTTTTATATATTTGTTTTAAAAATTTAAACTTGTATTATTTAAGGTTTCATTTAATAATAAATCTAATTATGAAGTTTATAGCCGATTTTCATATACATTCTCATTATTCGCTTGCCACAAGCAAACTTCTCACTCCCGAACATCTTGATTACTGGGCGGGATTAAAAGGAATTCAGACGGTTGGAACCGGCGACTGCATTCATCCGGGTTGGCATTCAGAATTAAAAGAAAAATTAAAAAGTTCGGAAGACGGACTGTTTGATTTAAAAGAAGAATACAAACTTAAAGATTCCGAACGGCAAACAAATATTTCTGACGGCAAGCCGGTAAAATTTATACTTACCGCCGAGATAAGCTGTATTTATAAGAAAAACGGCAAAATCCGAAAGGTTCATAATTTATTGATGTTTCCGGATTTTGAAAGCGCAGGAAAATTTCAGAACAAATTAGACAAACTTGGAAACATAAGGTCCGACGGCAGACCGATTTTAGGATTGGATTCAAAAAAATTATTTGAAATAGCTTTGGAAATAAATGAAAATATAACTCTGATACCGGCGCATATCTGGACTCCATGGTTTTCGGCGCTCGGTTCAAAATCAGGATTTAATACCATTGAAGAATGCTATGAAGATTTAACAAAATACATTTGCGCGGTTGAAACCGGTTTATCGAGCGATCCGGATATGAATCGATATTGCGGTTTTTTAGACAGATTTGCTTTAATCTCCAATTCAGACGCTCATTCGCCTGATAAACTCGGAAGGGAAGCTAATCTATTCGACGGAGAATTTTCTTACGAAGGAATCTTGAGCGCATTAAAACAATCCGGCTCAAAATGCAAATTTAACGGCACAATAGAATTTTTTCCGCAGGAAGGAAAATATCATCTTGACGGGCATAGAAAATGCGGAATTTGCTGGGATCCTTCCGAAACCCTGAAAAATAAAGGGATTTGTCCCAAATGCGGCAAACAGGTAACGCTTGGAGTCTTATACAGAGTTATGGAGCTCGCGGACAAAACATATGAACAAATGAAAAAAAATACGCCGGATTTTTCTTCCATTATTCCGCTGAGAGAAATACTCGGAGAAATCGCCGGAACCTCTTCCGTTTCAAAAAAAGTCAATGCGGAATATTTTCGCATCTTATCAAAGCTCGGACCCGAATTTGATATTCTTTTAAATATTGACGCGGATGAAATAAAAAAATGCGCGAATGAAATTTTAGCCGAAGGCATTAAACGTTTAAGAGAACGCAAAGTGATTTTAAACAGCGGTTATGACGGAGAATACGGAGTAATAAAGGTTTTCGAGCCGTCTGAGATAAAAAAACTTACGCAAAATTCATTCGGTTTTGATTGGACAAAAAATTTGAAAACGCAGACGGATAAAAGCGCCGGCAATAGTTTTGAAGAATTTAAATCGAAATTGAAATCGTTGAAAAAAAACGAAACTGAAATTACTCAGGCGAAAATTTCCGGTAAAACTCCGAATAAAGAACAAATTTCAGGAATAGAATTTTTTCAAGGGCAATGCCTGATAATATCGGGACCGGGTTCTGGGAAAACATTTGTTCTTACCGAAAGGATAATCCATCTTGTAAAAAATAAAAACGCAGAACCGTCGCGGATTCTCGCATTGACTTTTTCAAATAAAGCCGCGGACGAAATTAAAATAAGAATAAGAGAAAAAATAACGCGTTCCGAAGAAGTTTTTGTTTCCACGTTTCATTCTTTCGGTTTGAAGATTTTAAAAAAATATTTTGAAACCAAAACGAAAGATTCCCGATTTACGGTAATAGATTTTGAAACCGCAGAAAACATTTTGAAATTATTGCCGGACGTTTCAAAAAAACAAATCAAATCGTTTTTAAAAAAAATCTCGCTTATGAAGCAGGGAGTCGGGCTTGAAAATGACGATGAATTGAAAGGGGTTTTCGTGAAATACAGCCAAAAACTCGATTCGTTAAATATGGTCGATATAGACGATTTAGTTTATAAAACCGTTGAAATATTAAACGAAGATTCTGAATTCAGAAAAAAAATCATAGGATTGTTCGATTGGATTTTAATTGACGAATTTCAGGATATTAATTCCAAACAATACGATTTGATTAAACTAATCGGCGGAAAAAATCCTAATCTTTTCGCAATAGGCGATCCTGACCAGTCGATTTACGGGTTCAGAGGTTCGGACGTAAGATTTATAAAACGATTTGCGGAAGATTACGCCGAATCAAAAACAATTAATTTAAAAATCAGCTACCGGTGTCCGGAGGTTATTATAAAAGCCGGAAGCCAGATTTTAGATAGAAACGAATATATGTCCGGTTTAAAATGCGGCGTGAAAATATCCATACGACAATGCGAAACGGAAGCTTCCGAAGCGGATTGGATAGCCCGTCAAATCGAAAATATGTCGGGAGGATTGCGGCATTTTTCAATCGACAGTTCGGTCGCCGACGGCTCCGAATACGAAGATATTACAAGTCTTGGGGATTTTGCAGTCATTTGCAGAACTTCATTAATATTTGAAAAAATAAAAACTGCGTTCAAAAATTATTCTATTCCATATCAAATAACCGGAGAAATCCCGTTTTTTAAAAATGAACCTTTTTCCGCAGTTTTGGATTTTTTTAATTATCTTATTAAAAAGAAAGAGTTAGAATTTGCGGAAAATAAATTTGATTTTAATTTTGAAATGTTGTATTTGACTAATAAAAATAAGGACGCGATGAAAAATTTATTAAGCGGCGGAAATAAAATCGAGTCTTTAATATTTGAAAATAGGGACGTTCCGGAAATTTTAGAATATATGTTTAAATTAATTGATATTGACGAACGGGAAAATTTTTCAAATATAACTTCGCTGATGGAATATGGGAAAAAATTTAAAAACGATTATTCCGGATTCTGTTCCAATATGTCTATAAACGGCCCCGTAGATTTTTTTAAATCAGAGTCGGAAAAAGTTTCGATAATGACTTTACATTCGTCTAAAGGACTTGAATTTAAAACGGTTTTTATTCCGGCATGCGAAGAAGGATTAATTCCATTTGAATTGTTTGGCAAAAAGACCGAAGATGAAATCGAAGAAGAAAAAAGATTGTTTTACGTAGGGGTTACCAGAACGGCAAAATATCTTTTTTTAACTCATTCAAAAAAAAGAGCGATAAAAGGCCGTTTATATTGCCGGAATCGCTCAAGGTTTATCGATAATATTGAAAAAGAATTGTTTGAGTCCGGAGTCAGATTAAAAAAAAGAAATCCTAAAATTGAAAATTTAGAATTGCCTTTATAAAGATATGTATTCGTTTTTTTCAGATTTACAATGGAAGATTAAATTTAAACTCATAGAGGTCTACGGATTATACGGGACCAGCGGAACCGGAAAAAGTCATAACGCTTTCAATATAATGGACAAATACGATATTAATGTTATCATAGACGACGGCATTATAATTCATCACGGTTCGATAATAGCGGGACGCTCGGCGAAAAAAGCTCCGACGCGGATGGAAGCGGTGCGCAGGGCGATTTTTTTCGACGATTCTCATAAACAGGAAATAGAAGACGCCGTCAAATCTATTAATCCTTCAAAGATATTGATTATAGGGACTTCGGAGAAGATGATTTCCAAAATAGTAGTGAGACTCGGACTGGCTCAACCTGCGAAGCTGATAAATATTTTCGATATAGTTTCTCCAAAAGATATAGAAAGGGCGCGTTATTATAGATACGTCGAAAACAAACACGTCATACCGGTTCCGGCTATTCAAATAGGAAAAACATTTCCGGGGGGACTGGTAGATTACATAGACCAGTTTTTATCAAAAAAAAAAGTCAGAGAAAAATCAATAGTCAGACCCTCGTATAATTCAATTGGAAATATCGTTGTTTCAAGAAATGTGATAGTTTATTATTTAAAAAATTTTTTCTCGAAATTTCAGCGAGGGGAACTTAAACATTTTCAATTGTCTTACAATAAAGTCGCGCTTGATTTAGGAATAAAAATCAAACTTTATCTATCCGTAAAATACGGAGAAAACATAAAAGAGATTTCCGCTATAATACAGAAAAATTTAAAAAATTACATCGAATTTTTCATAGGACTTGAAGTAAACAAAATCGACGTCAACATAATTGAAATACTAAAAAACACGTAGCGTAAACAAAGACTTAAGTTTAACTTGAAAACCGCATTTGAATTTTAGAAAAAGATTTAGCGTCATTGCGAGGAAAATATGGACAGATAACACGCGACGCAATATGCCTATAAAACAGACTTAATCGGTAGATTGCTTCGCGAAGTATAGGGAGTAGCATGGAGCAGCGTTCGTAATGGCGGAGCGCGCTTCCAAAAAGTTCCGCTTTTTTACTGGCTGTTTAGGCGGGGCTCAGTCAGTAAAAAAAACTAATATTTTTTAGTTTTCTAAATAAAATACGATTTATTTTTAATAATTTTCAACCGCGAACGCGGTTTAATTTCAAGTAACCGCAGGTAGCCTGCGCGGAACGCAAAAAAACCTGCGGTATTAAAAAACTTGAACATACAACCCTGAAAGGGTTGAATTTTATACTGTCTTGAAATTCGACCCTTATCAGGGTCGTTTTCATATTTTTTTTATTAACCGTTGATTTCATCAACGGCTATGTGAAATTCGACGCTCTTTGCAACTTGTTGCAACTTTCAGCGTCGTAATACCGAACCGCCTTCGAAATTACTAAAATATGCCGTTCGGTTTATCGGAACAATTTCCGGCTGCGCTTGAAACGGCGAAATGGCGTCTTAGATATTTTTTAATTGACAAATGAAAGGTTATTATGCTATAATTAAAAAGTTTAAAATGCGAGAGAAATATATTGTAGAATTTTTATAGATGCGGTATTAAGAAATTATGGTATCAAAAATTGATCCGAGAAGCAAATCCGATATAATGAGGGACCCTATATCCGGGTATATAAGATTTACGATAGGCGAAAAAACCTGCGAAACCGGAGAAATAGATTTAATCGACAACAGATGGATGCAGAGATTGAAAAGAATTTTTCAATTGCAGACTGCGTGGCTTGTGTATCCGGGAGCGGTTCACACCCGATTTTTACATTCAATGGGGGTTATGGATTTAGCCGGAAAATTTGCGAGAAAATTATATTATCATTTTAAAGAAATACATCCGGAAGAACTAATTCCGGACATTGAATACGTTGTCGAGACCTGCAGGATAGCGGGTTTGCTTCACGATATTGGTCACGGACCTTTCGGACATACTTTAGATCAGGCGCATACTTATAAAAAATTCAAATCGACGCATGAAGATATAGGCAGAAAAATAATATTAACCGAATTGAGCGATATTATAAAAAACATAAAACGCTCTCCGGAAGGCAAATTCGACGGAGAGCTTGACCCTGCATTGATATGCAATTTTATAAAACCGGTCGAACCGTATAAGAATCTTTGGGAAAAAGTTTTTTCCAAAATCATATACGGATTATACAGCGTGGATAAACTTGATTATCTTGCGAGGGATTCGTATTTTTGCGGAGTCAGGGAATACGGGCTGCTCGATATAGACAGACTAATTGAAACCACTTCTGTTTTCGAAGACGGTTTAATGCTTCATAAAAGTTCTGCGTCGGCTTTAAAAGCGTTTTTAATTTCGAGATTATTTATGTATGAGAACGTCTATTATCACAAAACGGTTCGTTCTATTGATATTTCTTTTTCCGACATACTTGGCGATTGTCTTGACGAGCTTGGAATAGCGAATCCGATGGACGATATAGAAAGTTTTTATAATATAGACGATTTTTATCTTCATTCGATAATTCCGGGCTGGAAAAACGGAGCGGACGGCAGAAAAAAAAATCTTGGCGAAATATGGTCGCGATTATTGAACCGTGAATTATACTGGAAAATCGCATATCAAAAAGATATAAACGCGCTGACGATAGACAATATATTTTTTAAGATACCCGAAAAAGATAAAATTATGAAAATGGTGACGGATTCGATTAAAGAGCCGATTAATATAAGAGTCGATACTCCGATACTCGACGTGCGTCCGGAAAATCCGTTTTCATCCAAAGAACGAAAAAACGCCGTAGCGGTATACGATCCGATATTAAAAAAAGTGGACAAGAACGGATTGGCAAAATTAAGCAAAAATATTCCTGTAAAATTTATTTCATTCAGAATATTCAGCGAAAAAGAATGCGCGGATAAGGTTTATTTATCATCAAAACAATTGTTTGAAGAATCTGATTTTGATTTGCAGGAATCGAGTTTTTAACAAATTATTTTAAGGAGAGAGTGTGTAACTATGAAATTATTGGCGGAATTGAATAAGGAAAAAGAAGAAGCAAAACGTATTAAAACGATAAAAGAACGAATTTACAAGCAAGTAAAACACGTCGATAGGATTTTAAGGGAAAAACCCACAAACGCTTTTGAAAAAGTGTATACGTCGCTTGCGGTTCAAAAGATTATAGACGAACTCGCAATACAGTATTCGCTTGGAAAAATCGAGGTTTCAGACAAAGACAATTCATTGGAAGTCAGCATAATAGCTCCGCAGATGACCACGACGGATATTAAGAATCTTATTAACCGCGAAAAAAACAATCTGCAGGTCTACACGCTGCTTGAAGCGTTAAAAGAAGTGGACGATTTTCAGATATTCAATAATCCGGCAGGAGCCGGAGTAGTGGTTAAAATAATAAAAAACTTTAAAATTTAAAAATTTTACAGAAAAATTATGGCAGACCCAAATAAAAACGAGTTCACCAATATAACCGATTTATTAAGACAGACCGCCGAAAGCGTTGACATAGAAAAAAGCAAGGCTGACAAATCTGAAGAGGAAGGTCAGATAAACGATATATTTACCGATTTTAATTTTGAAGACGATTTAAGCGACGGTTCTGACGAAATAATCGAAGACGTCATTCCTTTTGAAGAAGCGGTTCTTTTGCAGAAAAAAAAACAACAGACTCCCCGCTGGGTTATATTTGGCGGACTCGGGCTGGTTACTCTCGTTATTTTAATAATCGGATATATATACGGATTCAATCCGTTGATGTATAACTATTTCTTTAAAAATTCCATAAAATATCTTCATAAAAACGAAATGGAAAAGGTGAACAGGTCGCTAAATTATTCATTAATTTTCAGAACCGACCCGAAAACCACTTATATAAATTTCGCCAAAGAATGCTGGAAACTCAACAAGCTGAACGAGGCGATGTTTTATCTTGACTCGGTAAAAAGAATCGTTCAAAAAAGCAATATACAGTATTTTCCTTTATACAATATGTATGCTAAGGTGTATATATCAAAAGGCGAATACGAGACTGCAAAACAGTATTGCGATATGATGGATAAATTGAACGGAATGACCGTCGAAAGTCTTTATAACAGGGGCGAGATTTCTTTACAGAAAAATGATTTGCAGGAAGCGGTCAGATATTTTGAGATGGCAAAGAATTATAAACAGGACGAGCCCGCGTCTTATATAAAATTAAGAAGAATATATTTGAAATTAAACGAATTTGACAAGGCGTTGAAAACTCACATTGAACTGCAATATCTTGAAAACGCGCCTCCGCTGGATTCCGAGGCGTTTGCGGCGCTCGGACAAATATATATATCAAAAAATCAGCTTGACAAAGCGGAACAGTTTTATTTGAAAAGCATAGAATCAAATCCGAATCAGCCTGAACTTTATCTTCAGCTCGCAAGAATTTATAAAATGAAACCGAATCCCAATGTAAATAAGATAATGGAGAATTATAAAAAATATCTTGCGTTAAAACCTGACGACGCGCTGGTGTTGTCGGATTTGGGATATATGTATTATAAAAAAAAAGACATAAAAAACGCGGTGTTAACGCTTGAACAATCGTTGAATTTAAATCCAAATATAGCCGAAACGCATTATTATATAGGAAAGATATATCTATATATTTTTAAAGAATATTTTCAGGCGATAAAAGAATTTGAGGAATCCGTTGAACTCGGATTGAAGGAGCCGGAATTAAATTTTCATCTCGCATATTCCTTTTATTATAATTCGGATTACGATAAAAGCTCGGAATATTTTCAAAAATTATTGGATGAAAAAATTTTAATAACGGGAGTCGACACTTCAATAATCTCATATAATCTCGGAAACGCGCTTGTAATGAACGGAGATTATATAAAAGCCGTTGACGTATATCTGCCGCTTGCGAGTAAATTTGTTTATAGCGAACCGCAAGCAATACAATTATATAATAATATAGGTGTGGCGTTTGATATGTCCGGAAATTTCGATTCCGCGTCGACATATTATTGGAAAGCGATAGAATTGCAGGAAGATTATCTTGATAAACAGAAAGAAGATTTTGTCGTTGATTCGTCAAAAAAACCAAAACAAAACTTTAAACGTCTGCTTTCAAACGTCCCTAAGATAGAAAATTTAAAAACAAGTTTGGAGTGGGAAATTATTTCTCCGGAGTATTACGAATATAACAATGAAATCAAAAATGACAAATAGACAGAAAGTTTTGAAAAAACCGACTTTTTTTTCAATCATATTTAGAATTATAAGGAACTATATAATATTTTCCGCGGTTGTTTCAGGGATAATTTACGCTTTTCTTATAAAATACACCCGATTCGACGAAGTCCAAATTCCTTCGTTTAAAAGCGCCGCGCTTGCGGAAATTGAAAAAAGCGTAAAATCGACGAATCTGACTTTAAACGTTATAAAACAACATTCCGAGACCTCGCCTAAAGGAACAGTCATTTCACAATGGCCGCCGGAAGGAAGCAGAGTAAGAGATTCAAATCATAGAAAAATAACATTATACGTAAGCGAGGGTCCAGAATTAATTACTATGCCCAACGTTCAAAATATGCAGTATAACGAGGCTCTTAATATATTGACCTCTATTCAGATGAAATCCACTCAAATGCTGAAAATAGAACCGCCTGTAAGAGTCTACAACGAATTAATTCCTGAAGGGACAGTGATGTCTCAATCGCCTATGCCGGGAGAAATGATAAAATCGTCGACTTCCATATCGCTGGCGGTAAGCAACGGAAAAGAACAATTGTATGCGATTGTTCCGGAACTGACTGGAATCGATTTAGAGAGCGCCGAGGCAAAGCTTTCCGAACTAAAACTTTCATCTGAAAAGGTTCCGCTTTATAACAGACATAAACCCGCCAACCAGATTTTGAAGCAGGAGCCTTCAGCCGGAGAAAAACTTAAAGAAAACGGAGTAGTAAAAATATTTTATAATGCGCGGCAGGGCGATTCGCAATCAGACAAACAGTCAAGATATATGATATTTCCTTACACCACTCCAAATTATTTGAATACGAAAAGAATTAAAATCGTAGTCGAAGACAGTAACGGAGAAAAAATCGTATATGACAATACCGAACCTCCGTCTAAACAATTATATGTAAAAATCTCGGTTGCGGGAAGCGGCAAGGTAAAAGTTT
>DAINAU010000027.1:3277-31800 GCA_036733285.1 bacterium | reverse complement strand
CGAACGCTCTGATGACTCATTATATGACTCCGGTTATGGTTGCGGTTACGGCTCCTTTCATTTTGAAAGAACGATTCACTAAAATTACGGCGCTATCTCTTATTATGTCGATAATAGGTTTAGCTTTAATAATCGACGTGACAAATTTAAGATTTGAAAGCGCCGATTTTATTGGAAGCGTTCTCGGATTGGCTTCGGCGGTTTCGTATGCCGCGGTTATTTTAGTCGGCAGAAATTTTAAGACCAGCATCAATCCTTTGATTTATATAATCGCCCAATCATCGTCGGCTCTTATTTTTATGAGTTTTTTAACAAATTATAAAATCTGGGAATTCGATAAAGTTTCCCTGATTTTACTCGCGACTTTCGCTTTGTTCAATATTGCGGGAGCCGCTTATCTGTTTTATAAATCTTTAACGAAAATTACCGCTTCGGCAGTTTCAATAATTGGATATATTGAACCGGTCGGCGCAATAGGAATTTCGGTGTTCTTATTCGACGAACCTCTCTCGTTTCAAAAAGGAATCGGAGGTATTCTGATTTTATTAAGCGCCGCTGTCGTTAATATAAAGAATATATGAACCCGAAAACTGCATAAGGATTTTGAAAAATTGTTCAGAAAGCATAGAATACTTGTTTCAGACAATTTTTTAAAATCTTAAAAACATATGATTTATGGCTAAAGCCGTAAATTTAAAAGTTTTCGGGTTTTTAGAAGTTTAAACAAGCATACAACTATGTTTTGAAAAACTTCACTTAACGTTTAATGCGCTTTCCGGGATGGATAAAATAACCTTTTTAACGGGTTATAAAAGCAACTGAACAGTATTTAAAAATTGCGGTTATACAAATAATATTGACACTTAATTTAAATTATAATATTTTATATAAAAAAGAATTATCAAAAAAACGGCGATATGTCTAAAGAATCATTTAGAATATTTAAAAGAAAAAATAATAAAACTCCGGTTATTTTACAAATGGAAGCGAATGAATGCGGAGCCGCTTCGCTCGCTATTATTCTCGCTTATTATAAAAAATATGTTCCGCTTGAAATACTAAGGGAAAAATGCGATATTAACCGCAACGGAAGCAAAGCGAGCAATATAATAAAAGCGGCTCGAAACTGCGGGTGTAATGCGGCTGGATTCAAGAAAGATATTGACGCTCTCAAATCAATCGATAAACCCGTTATAGCTTTCTGGAATTTTCAACATTTCATAGTTATAGAGAGTTTTTCAAAAAAATGGGTTTATATAAACGATCCGGCCGAGGGACGCAGAAAAATCGAGTATGAAGAATTGGATAAATCTTATTCCGGAGTATGTCTTATAATTGAGCCCAACGAAAATTTTATCGCGGACGGCAAGCCGCCAAGCATATTCAAGGGATTAATCGGAAGATTGAAACCGTCGAAAAGATTATTGACCTGTTCTTTTATTATAAGTTTGTTTATAGTGATACCCGGATTAATAATTCCGCATATTTTAAGGGTTTTCGCGGATTCGGTTCTTTCTCAATCAAACGGGCGGTTATTAGCGGTTCTAATAACCGGATTAATTCTAACATTAATAATTAAATTCATTTTAACCTATTTACAGCAAAATTATTTATTAAAACTCGAAAAAGAATTGACTATTAACAATTCCAGTTCTTTTTTTTGGCATTTGCTTCATCTGCCAATAACATTTTTTTATCAAAGATTTACAGGCGAAATAAGTTCAAGAATTAAACTTAACGAACAGGTATCTGTATTATTATCAAGAGAAGCGGCTACAAATCTGTTAAACGCCTGTATGCTTATATTTTTTGCGGCTGCGATGTTTTATTACGACGCCGCTTTGACTTTTACTAGTATAGGCATAGTTTTCATAAACCTTATAGCGCTTCACTATGTTTCTCGAAAAAGAAGAAATGCAAATCGCAAATTGTTGCAGGAACGTGGAAAATTAATCGGAATTTCAATGGGCGGCATAAGAATGATGGACACATATAAATCAACTGGAGCCGAGGATGATTTTTTTCAGCAATGGTCGGGTTATCAGGCCCGGGTTTTGAACGTTCAGCAAGAACTCGAATATTCCACTCATATTTTATCGGTATTGCCTAATTTCTTGTCAGCTATTAATATAAGCATAGTTTTATTGTTCGGCGGCGGCAGAATTATTTCGGGAAGTTTGACCGTTGGTCAATTGATCGCTTTTTATAGTTTGCTTTTACAGTTTTCAGAACCCGTAACCCGTCTTGTTAATATGGGTTCGATGATGCAGATTATAGACGCGAATTTAGCTAAATTGGACGATGTTCTAAATTATCCGGCTGACTTGCCGAAACAGACGGACTCATCGCGTTCAGAAACTTGCCGGTGTTCGTCAGACAAGCTGAGTCCGGCGCAATCGTTGCCTTCGTCAGACAGAGATCTTTCTGCTCAATCGTTGCCTTCGTCGAACCGGTCAAAACAAACCGAGGGCGATATTCAAATCCTTTTAAAACAAAATAAAGTTAAATTAACCGGCGCCGTAGAATTGAAAAACGTTACGTTCGGTTATTCGCGGCTCGAACCGCCTTTAATCGATAATCTTTGCATTAAGATTATGCCGGGTCAAAGAATCGCAATTGTCGGAGCGACAGGCTGCGGCAAATCCACAATAGCGAAATTGATATCGGGATTGTATAAACCGTGGTCAGGCGAAATATTGTTCGACGGCGTTCCAATTAATGAAATTCCTGATATATTAAAATTGAATTCCATTGCGATGGTTGATCAGGATATTTTTCTTTTTGAAGGAACAATTCGCGATAATTTAACCCTATGGGATAAAACGGCTCCCGAAGAGAATATTTTACAAGCGGCGAAAGACGCTTTAATTCATCAGGACGTGGCTTCAAGACAAACCGGTTACGACGCTATTATTAGCGAGGGCGGCAGAAATTTCAGCGGGGGTCAGCGCCAAAGACTGGAAATAGCGCGTTCTCTTGTCAATAATCCAAGCATACTTATTCTGGACGAAGCCACCGCTTCGCTTGATTCCGTTACCGAAAAAAAAATAGACGATAATATAAGAAAAAGGGGATGCAGTTGTTTCATTATCGCTCATAGATTAAGCTCTATCCGGGATTCCGATGAAATAATTCTTCTCGATAGAGGAAAAATAACCGAACGCGGGAAACATGGCGATCTTGTAAAACTAAAAGGCAAATATTTTGAATTAATAAAAGAATGATTTGTTATTATTCAACCCGGATAGCGCATTAAACGTTAAGTGAAGTTTTTCAAAACATAGATGTATTATTGCGATTTAAAATCGCAATTTATGTTAAAACTTCTAAAAACCCGAAAACTTTTTAAATTTACGGCTTTAGCCGTAAATCATGTGTTTTTAAAATTTTGAAAAATTGTCTGAAACAAGCATTCTATGCTTTCTGAACAATTTTTCAAAATCCTTATGCAGTTTTTGGGTTCAATTGCTTTTATAAGCCGTTGAAACGGTTTGAGTTCTTGTATTATTTTAATATTAACGCATTGACTTACTTTTAATTTATGATAAAATAGGGTTTATGAAATCGGTTAATAAAGTTTCTTTTATAATACCTGCGTATAATGAATCCGAAAGAATTGTAAAAACGCTTGACGATTTGAATCAATATTTCAAATTTTTTAATTATGATTTTGAAGTAATTTTTGTGAACGACGGAAGTTCGGACGGAACTGAAAATATTATTCAAAAATATATTTCCGATAATTCTCTTCGGAAATTTAAGTTGTTAAATATCTCAGATAACCAGGGCAAAGGAGCGGCGGTTAAATTTGGAATGCTTAACGCTGCTACCGACTCGGATTTGTATTTTTTTATGGACGCGGATTTGTCGACTCCGTTGTTTGAGATAGACAAATTTATCAAAAAATATCTTTCCTCGGAAGCCGAGGTATTAATAGCTTCAAGAAGTCTTTCAGCTTCAAACGTTTTAAAACGTCAAAACCGTTTAAGAGAATCTATGGGCAGGATTTTCAATAAGTTCGTGAAAGTTTTGATGCGTTCGGAATTTATCGACACTCAGTGCGGATTTAAAATGTTTGCGAAAACCGCCAAAGACAAAATTTTTTCAAAATTAAGAATTAAAAGATTTTCGTTTGACGTGGAGATACTCATGATTTCAAAAAAAAATAAAATTGAAATATGCGATTTGCCGGTAACATGGATTAATAATCCGGTAAGTAAAGTGAAAATAATAAGAGATTCTTGTAAAATGTTTATCGATATATTTTTTATAAAATTCAATTTTTACAGCGGAAAATACAATGACTAAAAAGTTTTTTTTATTTATTTTTTTGGTGATGTTTTTTTGCGGACAGGCGTATTGTCTTAACGACACCGGTTATATTATCGGAATGGGAGACGTTATAAAAATCGATTTTATCGGAGCGCGATATATGACCTCCAATTTTACGGTTGATAATAACGGTTTTATTTCAATACCAAAATACGGCAAATATTATATCGAGAATAAATCTGTATATTCGGCTCAAAATGAACTCTCAAAAATTTACGTTAAGAGTCTTGTGAACCCCGAAATAGAAATATTTTTGGTTAAATCTTATAAAGACGAGCAAAACGAACAGAATAAGGACTTTGCAAATAAACTCGATATAATTAAAAATCATTATCTCGCTCGAAATTATAAGGAAACAATCGACGAGACGAGAAATCTTCTTGACTTGCTTACAAAAATAAACGAAAGAGATTATAAGGTAAAATCAACTCCAAAATTTAATATTGAAATATCGGATTTGAGTTATTCGTTTTCGGGCGATACGAATAATATTTATGAATTGACAGGAAAACTAAAAAATAATTCCAATGTAAAATATCATTGGATAAAATCTAAAATCTCCTTTTTTTCCGAATCCGGAAAATTATTAAATTTCAAAGAAAGCTATTTGGTTAAGGATATTCCGGTAAGCGAAACCCAAATCATTCCTTTTGAATCAAAAGGAGCGGCTCCGGCTGAAGCCGTTAAACTTGAAATAGAACTTACCGATTATTTAATTCCTCAAAACGTTTCCGAATAAAATATCTGTTGAAAAATTTTTATTGTTAAGTATAATAAATTAGATATGTAAAAATATCGCCTTATTACGTTTTTACCGGCGCCGGAGAAATATATGAATTATTCTTTTGTCGATTTATTAAATATGATGGTGAGCAATAATTCGTCCGATTTAATTATTAAAGCCGGTTCTCCGCCCGTATTGAGAATTAATCGCGCTCTGCTGAAAGCGGAAATGGACGTGTTGACTCCGACGGATACGGAAGCTTTGACGTCGCAGGCTTTAAGCAAAGACCATTTCGCAGAGCTTAAAATCAAATTTGAAAAAGACGCCGCTTACGCTTTGGGCGAAACTGCTCGGTTCAGAATAAACGCGTTTCATCAACAGGGAAACTTCGCAATGGTAATACGTATGATTCGCGCAGAAATTCCAAAAATTGAAAACCTGACTTTGCCGCAAATTCTGTATAGTCTTGCCGGAATTGAAAGAGGGTTGATTTTAGTGACCGGAACTACCGGCAGCGGAAAATCAACCACGCTTGCAGCTATGATTAATTATATGAACGAGTCTTTCAACAAACATATTATTACCATAGAAGATCCTATTGAGTTTGTGCACCGCGATAAGAGCAGCATTATAACTCAAAGAGAAGTCGGTTTTGACACGCAAAGTTTTTACAGCGCCCTTGTTGCGGCTATGCGCCAAAACCCCGACGTAATCCTTATCGGCGAAATGCGCGATTCGGAGACGGTTGACGCCGCAATCTCGGCTGTTGAAACCGGACATCTTGTTTTAAGCACGCTTCATACGGTCAACGCTTCTCATACAATCAACCGTATTCTTGAATTTTATCCGAAGGATCATCACGACCAATTAAGAGCTCAGCTTGCGGAATATCTTGTTTCTACTATATCGCAAAGACTTGTTCCTAAAATAGACGGAAGCGGAGTGGTTCCCGCAATCGAAATAATGCTGCAGACGCCTATGATAAAAAAATTAATTGTTGAAAACCGCATCGAAAAACTCAAATCTGTTATTCATCAAGGCAAAAACGAAGGTATGCAGACTTTTGATCAGTCGCTCGTAGATTTATTTAAATCAGGACTGGTTTCGGAAGAAGACGCGATGATGCGGTGCTCCAAACCCTCGAATTTTAAATTATATTGCGAAGGTCATTTTCCGGATATAGACGCCGGTATTTTATAATTTTTTTAAGAGTGATTGTTTATGAATGAAACAAAAGAAAATCAGTCGATTTCCGATTTCGAAAAAGCATTAAACGTTTTTTTGAGTTTTCTAATCATATTTTGTTTTGCGATAATGCTTTTAATCGGGTTTTCAACAAAGATGATAGGCGATAAATATAATTACTTTTTAAAACCGCAAAATGTAAATCAATTTAACGTCAAATAATATATTTTTTATGTCGGTTTTCAATATATTTTTTTTTTACTTATTGTCTTTAATTATAACCGTTTTAATTGTTCCGGCTTTAAAGAATTACGCCGTTAAATACGGCATAACGGATAAACCGGACAGCGTTCTAAAACTCCAAAAAAAACCGGTTCCTTATTTAGGCGGCGCCGCTATTTTTTTTTCAATTTTTATCTGTTCGGGTTTGTTTTTAATTAAATCTTTGCTGCGTATAGGTTCTGACTCGAATATTAATTTTGACCAGTCGATAATTATACTTCAAGTTTTAATGTGTTCGGCAATCGTTATGCTTCTCGGCTTAATCGACGATATAAAAAATTTATCGCCTTATCCGAAATTAATTGTTCAATTTATCGTAGCCGTTGTTATAGCTCAATTCGATATTATCATTCAAATAAAATATTTTCCTTATTGGCTGAATTATTTGCTGACGATTTTATGGATTATTGCTATGACCAACGCTTCAAATTTGATAGATATTATGGACGGATTATGCGCCGGCGTTATGTCTATAGCCGGGGTTACATTTATTATATGCGGATTTATCACTAACAATCCTATAGCGGTTTTTTTCGGATGCGCGATAGGCGGCTCGGCTCTCGGTTTTCTTTTCTATAATTATAATCCGGCAAAAATATATCTCGGAGACGCCGGAAGTTTAATGCTCGGATTCATTATGTCTGCTACCGCCATTTCAATGAGCTACAGTGGCAATAATATTTTAGCGGTATTATCTCCGATAATAATTCTCGGAATCCCGTTGTATGATACTTTTCTTATCATATATTTTAGAATAAAAGCCGGCAAATCTCCTATTCGAGGCAGCAACGACCATTTCGCTTTGCGTTTGAAAGAACTCGGTTTTTCAGTGAAAGAAGCAGTGAATTTAATATATCTTATATCTATAGTTATTTCGGTTTCGGCAATATTAATTATAAAATCTTCTTTTTATCAGGCGCTTACTGTATATTTTATATTAATTGGAGGCTCTTTGATTTTTGGGCTTATGATGTCGAAAATAACTCCCCCTGCGAATAATCTTACCATGCGTCATAAATAGCGCTGAACTTTTTATTAAAATAATAAATAGTAGGAATGTTGGAAAATAAAATATTAGAAACTTAAATTCCTCAAATTTCATCCCATCTTTCGCAAAACAAAAACTAACGTCTTTATGATCAAGACGTTAATTTTTCATTTGGCGCTTTTTTTTACATTTACATTTTCATTTGTTTTTATAACTATCTTTACGGTAATCAATATCTAATATAAACACGATTTTTTTGATAGGTTCAATTTCATAAAATATTCTGTATTCTCGTATGCGATAACGATAAATATCTTTATAGCTACCTTTTAATTTTTTTATGTTTGGCCCATAATATGGATTGTTTTTTAATTAAGGATAAATATATCCTTGAATTTTATCGTATAAAAAACTAAACTCATGCGTTTCAATTTTTTTGAAGTAATTTTCAGTTTCAGCAATTTTATGCTCTTGCTTCATACTAAACGGTATTTCCCCTTCTTTACATCTTCTCTGCCTTTTTCTAAACTTTTTAATAGAGACTTATTGTTTAAAATTTCATCCATTTCCCTATCGGAAACATTGCCGTCTTGAACTAAAAAATTTAAAGTTGCAAATTTAATAAAATTCGAAATAGTTCTTTTTGTTCCGGCAGCTGCTCTACTAAACAATTCGTAGGTATTGTCATCAATACGCATTGTAATTGTTTTTGGCATAATTGCATCTCCTTTTTTTGGTTTTTTATACCTTCAATTTTATTCTAATTTATTCTTTTTGTCAAAAGGTATTTCAAATTAATTTTTCTTGTTTTTGGCGTTTCGTCTAACGGCGTTCTTGTAGAATCATCGATTGAATACGCGCCGCTAAACGCTATGATGAAAAATAAAGACGATTATTGGAAAATAATAAGAAGGGAATCCGGCTTGAGACAATTTCTTTTCCAAAAAGGAAATTCCTAAAAAAAATTAATCGAATGAAAATAATTTCTAAAAACAGCGAATAAAGAATAATTATCATTAATATCTTTGGCTTCTGAAAACAGTTTATTTCCAAATAAAAAAGAAACTGCAAGCATTAATATAATTATAAAAAAAATTCAACGGGAAACGGTTTTAATAAAACTCGGTTATTTTTTAAATCTGCTATTTTCATACTCTATTAGTTATTTTTGTTTATTTTAAAAACAATTCTATATCCGCAATCATTCCAACCGCATTCTTTCCGTTCGGCGCCCCTGATGAATACTTGAGAATATTTTGGTTTATAAAACCAGCTTCCGCCTCTTAATGATTTTGCATAATCAGTTTCAGTGCCATTCGGATTCCGCAGTGGACTATAGTTATAATAATTCAAATCATACCAGTCCCAACACCATTCCCAAACATTTCCGGACATATCGTATAACCCGAATTTATTTGATTTTTTTAAACCGCGGGCATTTGTTTTAGCGCCTGAGTTTAAAGAATTCCATCCAATCTTTTCAGAATCGGAATCCCCAGAAAAATTAAAATTTTCTCCGCCTCTTGCCGCAAATTACCATTCGGCTTCTGTCGGCAACATAAATTTTCCTTTTATGCTGCCGCCTGAAAAACTCGAATAATTTTCATTTATACGATTTATTAAAGCTTGGCAAAAAGTCCACGATACGCGTTCAACCGGCAAATCATCGCCTTTAAAATACGATGGATTATTATTCATAACAGCGCGCCACAGTTTTTGCGTTATTTCATATTTGCCGATAAAATAATCGCTTAAAATAACCGTATGTTCAGGTCTCGAATTTATATCTCCGCTATTATGACCCATTACAAACGTATCGCCTTTTATAAAAACCAATTCAAGAAGAGCGTTATCTTTTAAATAAAAATTCACTATATCGCCGGTAACAAAATTTTTAGAGAGAGAAGAATTAAAACGGACGTATTCTTCTTTAATTTTAGAATCCAAATTTTTATTCTTACACGAAACTATAACTATAATAATTAAAATAATAAACTTAATTTTCATATATAGATTAATCCGAATTTTTAAAAATATAGATTATAAATTTTTCATCCGAATCAATAACCGATGCGTCCGATTCATAAATTTTAATTAAGTCAAGCGAACTCTGGTTTTCACGGTAAGCTATGCTGTCGCAAATTAATTCCGGATTCTTCTGCAATTTTCTCGGCGTTTATTCTAATTTCAACGCGTAATTCGGCGGCAAATTCGGATAATCAAATATTATGATTTTTTGAGCAAATAAATAAGATAGCATCCCTTGACTGTAGCTGAATACAATTAAATCACCAGTTAATATCATCCTGTCATAACAAGATAATACGCCTTTGATTTTATCTTTATACTTTTCAATTATAGTTTCCTTATCTAACACCTCTTGTTGGTATTATATCGAATTTAATTTTTTTTCATTGTTTTTTTTAAACTGCTTGCAGTTTGATATTAAGCCGGATGATTTGTTACGCTACCTTTTCCGGTTCATCCGGCTAAGAAATAGTATATTTATTTTTCTGCGTGTGGCAATTTTCGGTTACAATCTTGTGGCAGTTTTCAATTACAATTTACAGTATGAGTTTAAAAAAAAATTAATTCAAGTAATTAACAGGATAAAGATAGGGTGATTCGGGTTCGGATATTTTTTCAATCTGGTCGTCCGTCAAAAATCCAAAAAACGAACCGCTTTTTTCTTCTTTTATAAATTCAATAGTTCCTTTTATTTTAAACCATTGTTCATCGTCGGAAAAATCAACGTTAGCTTTGTTTTCTACGACAATTGCAATCGGAACCATATCCGCGACGCAGCAAACCATTAAAAACCTAACAAGCATAAATTCTTTTTCAAACAATTCAATTTGGTTATCCGCAGGTTCATACGGTTGCCCGATTACTTCTACTTTATATCGAAGTTTTTTTTTATTTTTTTCATCGGTAATTTTTTCAAGTTCGTTATAAATCCGCATTAAATCTTTTGAGATATATTTATCCGTATATAGAACCGGCTCAATTGTTTTTTTTATTTTTTTTTCTAACGTTTTTTTTGAGAGTGCTGATTTTTCAGGAGAAATTTGAGAGCCGGTATTCTGAATCGCGCTGTCAAATTTGCTGAATAATACCGTTCCCTTATATTTATTTTTGATGATGGATTTTGATTGAACCGTTTTATCTCCAAAAAATAAAATTGTAATTAACAAAGTTATTATAAAAAAAACCAAATCTAATTTCACATAAGGTCTTATTCTTTTTTTTAAAAGCAGATAGAAAAAACAAATTATAAACAATATGAGCGATAGTCCGGTAATAAAGATTATATCATTAAATTTCGGGCTTACAAGTTTATTTATAAGCCCGTTTTTCAAATTATACAAAACCCAAAAATTAATAAGAATTATTTGAATTACATAAACAATATTCATATTTTGAAAAATGAATAAATAAATGAAAATACCGCGACAAGAATAATCGCGGCTGAAAAAATTTTGATCATAAATTTTTTATTAAAAATACTCGAATAAAGAATAATCAATTTAATATCCAACACTGGTCCAAGCCACATAAACGCCATTTTTGAAGCTAATGGAAAATAATTGAAAGAATAAGCGACAAACGCATCTGCTTCCGAACAAACTGAAAGAGCAACCGCCATAAACATCATAATAAAAATAGAACCGGCGTTTACAAACTGAGGATTATTATATATATCAATAGGATTATAAAAAGAAAATACCGACGAGAAAAAAGCGCCAATAACAAGATATTTTAGTATCATAATGAAATCATTAAAAAACGCCGCCATAAAACGGGCGGTTTTATCGTTTGAATTAATTCCGCAGGAATGACTATGATTGTGACCGCAGCCGCAAGATTCTATATGAGAATTGATATGCTCCTGTTTAAAATTTTTAGAATGGCGACTGACGTCGTCAATATGATGAGAACCGCTATCAGTTTTGCAAGATTCCTGATTCTGTAAATCATTATGTTCTTCATTAAAATTATTTTTTTCTGAAATCTGATTGCGCATAAAAAAAGCTATTACGATTGCAATAAAAAACGAACCCAAACAACGTATCAACGCTATCTTAAAATTATTATTAAACGCCGAATAAGTCGAGAAGAAAACTATCGGTTGGAATGCCGGCGCCGCAAGCAGATAAGCGACAAGTGGACCAACAGGAACGCCTTTATCTCTCAACCGTTTTATAACTGGAATGATTCCGCATTCGCAAATCGGCATTATAAACCCAAATGACGCAAAAATTACAATATTACGGACAGCATTCCCTTTTGATAATCTTTTAATAACATCAGAAGGAATAAACGCTTCAAGTATAGCGGACGCAGCCGCTCCTATTATAATATAAGGAAACGACTGAAGGATAACGCTTAAAAAAATAGCTGTAATATTGTTCATTGTTTTAAAATACTATTGTTCTTTAGAATCATCAACAAAAAATATTAAGTTTAGCAGTTTAGCAATTGCTAAACTGCTAAACTGAGAATCATTCAATAAAAATTACTGAAAATTTTATTTTTAACACTTTCAGTATTTTTTTTATTCCAATAAAAATTTACAGATCAAACTTTAGCAGGTTCCCCCGTGTTCTTTACACGCCGACAATCCGCCTAATTCATTTTTTAAAAAATTATCTATAGCGTCTTTCGCAGTTCCGTCAAATCCGAAAACTTTAACGCCCGCATCGGCTAATTTCATTTGAGCGCCGCCGCCCATTCCTCCGGCTATTACATAATCTATTTTGTATTTAAGAATTTCGTCGACTGTCTTACAACCGCCCCCGCCATGAACGATTTCATTTTTGTAGACCTTGAAATCTTTGACTTTCTTATTCTCGATTTCCGCGATTAAAAAATTTTCGCATTGACCGAAATGTTCGCTGATTCGGCTATCCATACCTTTGTTTTCCAAAATTACCAAACCCACTTTCATTTTTAAATCATCTCCTTTTTTTTCATTTTTAGTTTCTAATTTATTAATAATTTTATTTGCTATACGCGTAAATTTTTTTGTAAATTCGTTTTCTGAATCCTGTATAATCTCCATAATTTGACCGTAATCTATATCGCTCGCAACTTCTTCCATTAAAGGTATTTTTTCAAGTAATTCCACTTGAAATTTTTTTACAAGAGAATCTCCGCCTTTGCCTTTAAAAATTTCGATTTTTTTATCGCAATGCGGACACTTGAGATACGACATATTTTCTATAACCCCAAGAATCGGCATATTAACTTTCTTACAGAATTCAATCGATTTTCTGACGTCCGATAATGCTATTTCCTGCGGAGTAGTAACTATGACCGCTTGAGATCCCGTAATGTCTTGCGCTACCGTAAGCGGTTCGTCGCCCGTCCCGGGGGGCGAATCTATTATTAAAAAATCTAAATTATCCCATTTTGCGTCTGAAATGAATTGTCGTATAACCGCGATTTTCATTGGGCCCCGCCAAATAAGCGGCGAATCGCTGTCTTCAAGCATAAACTCTATCGAAAGAATTTTCAGATTGTCGCTTATTTCATTTGGAATAAATAATCCGTCTTCCGATTCTATCCTGTGTTCTTTCATACCAAACATTGTCGGAATACTCGGCCCGTGCAAATCAACATCAAGTAAACCCGTTTTATAACCTAATACTGAAAGCGAAGCCGCAAGCGATGCCGCTGCCGTGCTTTTACCCACTCCGCCTTTACCGCTTAATACGACAATCTTATTTTTAATTTTTTGTAAATTTTCTTTTAATCGCATATTCCGCTTTTCCTGTTCTAAATTCTGTCCGTTCTGCATAAAATTTCTCCTTAATTAATTTTTATTTTCCACTATGAGCCGCGGTTGAAGCGTTTTTCAATTCCGATAATTTTCCGGATTTATAATCTTCAATCGCCTGTTTTACAGAGCCTGAAGCTCCGCCGAATGTTTTTATTCCGGCAGTATGTAATGTTTTTACGGCGTTAGGTCCAAGATTTCCGGTAATCACAACCTCGGCGTTTTTATCGGCAACAAATTGAGCCGTCTGAATTCCTGCTCCTCCTTGCGCGTTCACATTTTCATTCTTTGCGCATTCAAATTGTCCAGAACCAACATCGTAAAATATAATGTATTGGCAGCGCCCAAATCTCGGGTCAATCTGCGATTCTAAATTCTCGCCTAATGAACTTATTGCTATTTTCATAATAATATCCTCCTAAAATTTATTTTCTAATTTAAAATATTTTCTTGCGGTTTCTATTTTTTTAAAATTAAATGCTCCACCCCCTTAATCTGTTTGAATGAAACCGCTTGAGATATATAGTTTAAAGTCTTTTCTTTGTCGACGACTATTGTTCCGCATAATGCGTCAAACCCAAAATCAAACATTATTTTTGACATAGGCGTCGAAGGTCCAAGCATAATTTTATAAGCTTCTTTTTTCACATTTTTTAAAATAGATTCTACTGTCCCGTTAAACATTGAAGTTCCGGTTATTGCCACTGTGTCGCATTCAGGCAAATAATTTACAATATCGCTGGAATGCATATCTCCGTCCTCTTTTGGAGAATTGTCAAACACGAATAATTTAGCCGCAATCTTTTTTAATTTTTCCATAAACGGATAATGACCGATTACGCCGACAGTTTTTCCTGCGCTTCTTTCCGCTATCAAATCAAATGCGTTCAATTTTAAACATTCGCTCGTATTTAAATCGGCGTTTATAAAAGAATTTATTGCCGCCATACCTACAGACGCTTCCAACGTCATATCGGAAAAAACTCTCTCGCAAATTTCTTTTCCAGATAAATTTTGTAGCAAACCCGCGTCTTTAATATAGTAATGTTTATGAGAACAATTATTCTTGTTTTCCGAAAAATATAAAGTCGATGATAATCCCGCGGCGTCAGAATTTTCCACATACACAGAATATAATCCTATGCTTACTTTTTTTAAAGGTCTGTTTTCGAGGTTTATATTTTTTATTAAATTTTCAAGTATTAACATTTCATTCTCCATTTTTTATAATAAAATTTTTTACAGCATTGAGTTTATTTTTTAATTCATTACCGGGTATTTCAGATAATAATTTTCCGCTGTTAAGATAATTGGAAAATCCCGGTATAAATTTAAATTTTTCAATAATATCAATTTTTTCTAATTCGGCAAATTTTTCTATTTGTCCGCAAATTTCAGAGTTCATATCGTATTTATTTATAACTATTCCGTTCTTTGATTTAAAAGTTTTTAATAATTCAACAAGTCTTTTCAAATCCGATAATGCAGCAAGCGATGGTTCTGTAATTATAATAACGGTATCCGTGTTAATTAACGAAGCAATCACCGGGCATCCTATTCCATGCGCGCCGTCAATCAGTATATATCCGCAATTATTTCGTATTGCAGTTTCTTCGGCATATTTGCGTATTATAGAAATCATTCTACCTGTTCCTTTATCGCCTGAATCATTTTCAGCATAAATCATTTTACCGTAATCTGAATCCGCAAAAAATAATTTGTGTTTGTTCTTTTTTACAAAATATATTGAATCAATCGGACAAACATAACTGCACATCTCGCAGCCCACGCAAAAATAATCTATAACTTCAGTTTTATTTGTTTGTTTTAAATATTTAATGGCGTTAAATCTACAAACTTCAATGCATTTTTTGCAGCCTATGCAATCCTCGTAAATTTTTGCGGCAATTGAATTATTTTCAATTTCTTTCTCAAAATAAACTTTATTTTTTATCAAACAATTTATATCAGGACATTCCACATCGCAATCAGCTATTACCGAATCTTCTATTATTGAAAACATTGCCGAACTAAACGATGTTTTCCCTGTCCCGCCTTTTCCGCTTAAAAATGCAATTTGTTTCATTTGAATTTTCCGCTGATTTTTTTATATAAATTTTTCATTTCTGCAAATATACTTTTTTTGAAATTTAAAATATTTTTATTATTATTTATATTGAAAAAGTCTTTATCCCAATAAATTTCAGATAAAATTTCTATTCCATTAGAATCGGCGTAAATTTTTATTAAATTATTTTTATCAGTGATTTTATTGATTATTATTCCAAAAGGAACTCCGGTTTTTATTAATACTTTTATCGCTAATTTCAAATCATTTAATCCTAAAATCGTAGGTTCGGAAACTAATATGCAATAATCTGAATTGTGAACGCACTGAAACAATTCCGTTCCCGTTCCCGCCGGACAATCGATAATTTGAATATTATTTGATGTCCGGCTATTTTTTAAATTCCATATTATTTTACCGGATTTTTGTTCGCCGTTATTAATAATTCCGGTAAAAATAGAAATATTATTCGCTGATTCTGAAATTTCAATTTTTCCAATATTTTTTGAATATTCAATAATCGCTTTTGAAGGACATAAATATGCGCAAACGCCGCAGTTCTTGCATAATTCTTCAAAAAATAAAATTTGGTCTTTCACTAATGCAAGCGCGTTAAATTTGCATTGTTTAACGCACAATCCGCATTTCACGCATTTGTCTTCAATCACTTTCGTAACCGGAATAGAAACTCCTTTGCTTAAATTAATTTTATGTTTTAATAAACTGCATACATTTGGAGTTTCAACATCGCAATCTAAAATTGTTAAATATCTTGCCTGAGACAATGCCGCGGCGAGCATAACCGTTATTGTAGTTTTGCCGGTTCCGCCTTTTCCGCTTGCAATCGCTATTTTCATTCGTTGTTTCCTTCAATGAAAAAATATTTTTCGCTTTTAATATTTTTTTCTTTTATTGCTATTCCATTAAATTTCATTAAATCCATCATTTTTACAATTTGCAGCGATGGAATCGAAGTTAATAAACTTATATCATTTATCGAACAAGGTCTGCGTTTTATTAATGTTATTATATCTTCTTTGTTCAAACTTATTTTACTGTCTTTTTTAAAACTACTTATTATTTCTATGGGAAAATTAAAACTCAACGCGATTTGTTTTAATTCTAATTCTGTCAGCGGCTGAATATCAGTTTCGGTTCCTGGTCTTACGCAAGTGTTTAATTGTATTTTATCAGGTTTAATTTTATCCGCTACATTAGAAATTTTTTTTATTTCAGATTCCGTATCATTAATATTTTTTACAAATAATATTTCAAGAAAAATTTTTCCATTAAATACTTTTCTGAATTCAATCAATCCCTCAATTATTTTTTTTTTTGATAAAGATTTAACAGGACGATTAATTTTATTAAAAATATCCTGACTTACCGCATCAAGCGACGGTAAAACCAAATCTGCATTTAACAAATCATCGCGGACTTCGTTTAAATACAAAAGATTTCCATTAGTTAAAACGCATACCGGAATTTTATACTCGGATTTAATTTTTGAAATAATATATCCGATATCTTTTGAAAGAGTCGGTTCTCCCGAACCTGAAAAAGTAATATAATCTATTTTCTCGGTTCTTTGAATTTTTATCCCAAGTTCTTTCAATATTTCGTCGGGGTCAAACCAACTTTCTCTTTTATTAGTAAGAACTGTGGTTTTGCCGCATTCGCAATAAATACAATCTAAAGTGCAGGTTTTATGCGGCGTTAAATCAACGCCCAAAGATAATCCCAGCCGCCTTGAAGGCACCGGGCCAAATATTCGATTATTCATTTTTTTACTTCTTTATTACTAAAATAATATTTTCATTTTCTACTTTTAAGCAAATTTAATTAAAAATATTTTAACATCTCTGCGCTCTCTACGTCTCTGCGGCAAAAATAAAGGCATAGCTTCAACCGCAGAGGTTTTTTTATTTTTCCCTGTGAAACGGCCAAGCCAAAATTCCTCCTTCCATTACTTTAACATTATTCCAGCCGTTTGCCTGAAGAATCCGGGCTGCTTCATAACCGCGGAGAGAAATTTTACAATATGCGATTATTTCTTTGTTTTTATCAGCCGGAAGTTCATTCAATCTTTTTCTCAAAGCTCCTAACGGAATCAATGTTTCTCCAATTCCAAGCCGCATTTCCTCGTATTCCTGAGGTAGTCTAACATCCAAAAATAAAACATCTTCTTTGTTTGTAAATTTATCATAAACTTCAAAAGATGAAATCCCTTTGAATAATCCGCCCATTTTATTTTCAAGCGTATGACAAGCTGCGATAAAATTATCTATCGCAAGCGTGAAAGGCGGAGCGTAAGGCAAATCTAAATTCACAAGTTCTGATAATTCCATTTTCCCAATTATCGCTACAGCCGCTTGAGCAACCTGTTTGCTTACGTCTCCTGCGCCTACGCATTGAAATCCAAGCAATCTTCCCGTTTTATTATCCGCTGTTATTTTACTGATTAATATTTTACCTTTCATAAAACCCGGTTTGTCCGGTCCGGCTATTATAACGCTTGAAACATCTAAACCAATTTTTTTTGCTTTAAATTCAGACAATCCGGTTGACCCTGCCGAAAAATCAAATACTTTACAAATACCGGTATGTATAGTTCCTTTGAATTTTTTTTTATTTCCTCTGACAGCATTCTCGCCAGCTACTCTTCCCTCAAGATTCGCTAAATCTCCGTATGGAGCGTTTGTTTTATGGTTTGTAATTAAATTAGTTATTTCGACACAATCGCCAACCGCATAAATATTTTCGTCAGATGTCTGCATAAATTCATTAACTTCTATTCCACGCCAATCGCCAATTTTTATTCCGGCTTTTTCAGCGAGTTTAGTATTAGGCGTTACTCCAACTGCAACTACCGCAAGCTCGCACGGAAGTTCAGTTCCATTTTTTAATTTTACTCCCGTTAATTTTCCATTCTCGCCTAAAAATTCCGCTACCGCGTTATTTGTTATTACATTAGCCATTTTACTTTTTATATGGTTTTCCATTATTTTTGCAAGTTCCGGATCAAGAAACATAAGTATCTGTGATTCCTGCTCAATTACAGTTATTTCAATGCCGGCAAGTTGCAACGCTTCGCATGTTTCGATTCCAATTAATCCGCCGCCTATAACTACAGCTTTTTTGATTTTTTTTTCATCGCGTATTTTTCTTAAATAATCCGCGTCTTCCATTGACTGAAGCGTAGTAATCCCTTTTAAATCTTTGCCCGGTAAATTCGGTATTCTTGGTATCGCGCCTGTAGCAATTATTAATTTGTCATAACTTAAATCGAATTCGAAATTTTCTTTAAGATTTACACATTTAACTCTTTTATTTTCTCTGTCAATTTCTATTGCTTTCGTTTCATTATAAACTTTTATTGCTTTCGCATTTTGAAAAAAATTCGGGTCGCGTATCGCTCCGGTCGGCGCGCTGATTAATTGATTTCTATCATTGAAAACTCCGCCAACATAATACGGATAACCGCAAGAAGCCATTGATAAATACTTGCTTTTTTGAATAATCGTAATCTCCGCGTTCTCATCCAATCTTCGAGCGCGGGCCGCCGCTTTTGGTCCGGCAGCCGAACCCCCTATCACAATAATTTTTTTTGAACCGCCCATTTTTTCGATTCCTCCTTTTTAAATTTGTTTTAAAGCGTTTGAAATATCGGCAGCGTCAGCGAACCCTTTATAAATTTATTTTCGCCGCCGTGAATCAATCTTGTTTCAATATCCATTTTTCTCTCCGCAAATCACGGCAAAATTTCCTTCTCCAAACCCGTTTTTAAATTCCTGAATAGATTTTATTTTTTTATAATCTCCAAATAATGTCTGTATTATTCTTATGTTTTTAAATTTTGTTTTTATAAGCAACTCTACTATTTCTCCGGTTGAATAGAATTCCGCAGATTTATAAAATTTGCTTTTGGATTTGGTTTTTGCATATTGCTTTCCAAGCTCGCTTTCTTTATCCACGAATCCAATTATTATTTTCCCCTTTTTTTTTAATATTCTATGAATTTCTTTTAGACTTTCTTCCGCGTCTTTTACAAAACATATCGTTGTAACCATTAAAGCGTTTTCAAAAGAATTACTATCAAAAGGTATTTTTTCAGCAACAGCGCGAACCGTTTTTATTTTTGAATCCTGCGGAATAGTTTTCATCATTGATTCGCTCGGGTCAATTCCGAATTTTATATTAAGCGGAACCGCAAATTTCCCCGAACCGATTCCTATCTCAACGTTTCTTTCTCCCGTATAAAAATGTTTTATCGCTTCAAGTTCAGTTAAATACGCGTATTTATTTTTTTTAAACCAATTATTGTATTCGTCATAGCATTTATCAAAAACGCCTGTATTCATTTATTTTGACCCCATAAACTATCGTTTCCGAATTTTTTGAACCACCATTCTTCAACTGAAATATCAGAACCCTTTTCAGATTCGTCAAATTTAAATTTATAGTTTTCAATAAAACTTGATAATCTTTTATACGCTTCGATTATTTCAATAGTTTTATTTTTACAAATTTCAGGACATTCTCCGCTTTTGTCAGGATGCCATTTTTTTAATAACGACTTATATTGTTTTTTTATCTCAATGTAAGAAACCGGCGTTTCAATTTCTAATATTTTTACAGCTTCGCGCAATGTCGCGCTTTTATCAATTTTCATTTTATATAATTATTCCTTTTCCGGTTTCAATTCTTTCAAATTTATTTTCCAATCTTTCAGCCGTTTGATTTAATCTTGTTTTTCCGGTGCAATGTCCGGCAAATATTTTTATATTCATTCTTAATATTTTATCAATCAAATAATCGAAATATTTATCTTCGACTTTTTCAAGATGCAATCCGCCAATAATATTTTTTATTTTACATTCCGGAAAAAATCGGAGCGTTCTAACAATTATATGTTCAACGCCGGTATGCGAACAACCGCTTATTATAGTCAAATTTGATTCTTGCTTACAAACCAGTATTATTTCCTCTTCAAAATTGTCTTCAATAAAATTTCCGGCTTCGTCTTTAATATAAAAATATTTTTTTAAAATACTTTCTCCGTTTTTTAAACTTATAACAAAAAAATTATCGGTTAATTTCATCATTTCGTCAATAAAAATTATATTAAAATACTTTGAAAGAAAAAATTCATTAATAAATTCGCCGCTTATTCTTTTTGCTTTTCCTTCGATTTGTTTGTATTTGATTTCCAAAAAATTTTTCCCAATTACTAATTTGAGCTTGTTTGTTAAAATATCTTTTAATTCAAATATTCCGCCCGTATGGTCGCTGTGATTATGGCTTAATAGTATAAAATCAGAACATTCCGGTTTAACTCCGAGTTTTTTTGAGTTTTCAATGAATCCGCCGCTCGCGCCCGTATCGAATAAAATTTTAGTTTTATTTTCTTCGATAAACATTGAAAATCCGTGTTCAGATTTTAAATTTAAAATATTTGAAACATCGTCGATTAAAATTGTTATTTTCATATTTTTTTTATCAGTATAAATCCGTTAAATCCGCGTTCAAAATTCTTCATTTTACTTCGTTAAGCTTATCATTGCCGCTTTCCCGATTTCAATCCCAAGATGTTTTGACACAACTTCGCATTTCACTTTCAATAAATAATATATTCGTTCATCTTTTAAATTCGATAAACTCTCATAATTTCCCTGTCCTTTGCTTATTATTAAATCTACTGCGTTAAAAATTTTTATAAATTTTTTCGAGCATCGTTCTATAACTGTTCCCGGCGTTTTCAATCCGTTAGAAATAACCTCGCAAACATTATCCATTCCAACATATTCAGCGTCTTCCAAGATTGCGTCGTTTATGACAGGACCGCCTCTAACCGCAAAATATATTTTTAAATTTTCAAACGTTTCTTTCAGATATTCAATAAGAATTTTATCAAATACAATTTCTCCGGCATTATCTCCAATAATTAAAATTGATTGCGCTTGTTTCAATTTTTTAGAAAATTCTTTAAACGCTTGAAATTCGGTTTTAAAATTTTTAAACTCCAATAATTCTTTTTTTAAATTAATACTTTCCAATACTGCAAAATCTATCAAATTGCCAAACGCCGATATTTTTAAAGCAGTATTTAATTTATCTTTTGACGCGTTTAAAACTTTTTTCATTCGAGGATATATTTTTAAAGATTCGTCATTGCTGATTTTTTTCAAATTTTTATAAGGGTCTTTACATTTTGTATAACTATGTATAATCTTTTCAATTTGTTCGGCAATTAACGGAGGCGTTAATTCCAAATCGCAATTTAAAAGTATGCTTAAAACCTTATTCAATATTCGTTTTTGACAGGTTTCGCTACAAACGGTCATTCTCGCTAATTTTAAAGTTTGTTTTATAAAACAAGCATAACAATCAAAATATGTTTTCATTAATTGTAAATCCTTCTAAATACATTATGCATACACATATAACCCTTATCGGCGCAGGATTCTTTAGCTCCTTCGCAAATTAACCCATGCATCATTTCAAAAATGTATTTAATTTTTTCTTCAATTTCTTCGGTTTTTTTGTTTTGTAAAAACAAAAATCCTGCGGACAGCGCCAGCGCCGCTTTTTCGCTTAATCCGCATTGTTTTGATAACAATCCTTTTTTTTGCGTTAAAAAAATCTGAGTAAAAAGCGATACCGCAAACGCCGGTAAAATTTTATCGCCTTTTTCTTTATATAATTTATAAAAAGGAAGACTTAAAAATAATCCCTGATTTCCAGAACCTGTAATAGCGCATATCGAAAGATAATCGCCGGACATTCTATGTTCTATAAGACGGGCTATCCCCTCGCTCACATCGTCGATTTTTAATTTATCAAATAATTTTCCGTTTGTCGATAAAATTTGTCTTGCGAATTCTTCAATGTCTTTATTCCGCTGTTTCGCTAAATCAATTATTTCTTTAATACTTTTGATTTCATATTTTTTTTCCGTTTTTTTTGAAAATAAAGTTTTACCATTGACCTTGAACAAAACAAGATTATTATGACTGCCTGAAATTACGGTTTGACAAATATTTTCGTCAATAATCAATTCGCTTTTAATAAAAAAATCTTTTCTGTTCAACGGTTTAATCTCAAGCCAGTTTTTTCGTTTTAATAAATGCTCGACATTTTCAATTTGTTTTTTAGTTATTTTTGAAAAAACATTAAACTGCGGATTTTCGCTGAAAATCCCCATTGCTGCAACAACTTTATTTCCGCGTATTTTTAATCGCGGAATTCCTGCAGTATCGGCATTTCGTAATATATCTTTGCCTGCCGACAGTTTTGCCTTAATTTTGTTCGGGTTAATTATTATCTCCGGACAAAATTTTTTTATAACCGCAAACGAATACGCTATAGCCGCAGGTTCAGTGCAGCCTACAACCTCTACAGCTTCCTGTTTTAATAAATTCAAATATTTATTTTTTTCAATAGTTTCTTTTTCCATCTGGTTTTCCTCTTTTCATTTATTTTGCCGCAGAGACACGGAGACACAGAGTTATAATATTTTACTTATTATAATCAATAAAATATTTATATTAAAAATTATTGGGGCATCCTAAAATTTTTAATATAAAACAACCCAAATAATTATATCTTATATATATTCAATAATTTCTCTGTGTCTTCCGCGCCTCTGCGGCAAATTATTTGTTTCTATTATTATTGTTTTTAATAATTTATAATCGCTTATAATATTTAATATAACCATTATTAAGTGTTAGATTTTTTAAACTAAAATACTAAATAATTATTCTAAAAAATTTTATTATTTTTCAGTGTCCTCCGCGCCTCTGCGGCAATTATTTGTTTTTATTATTATTGTTTTTAATAATTTATAATCGCTTATAAAATTTAATATAACCATTATTAAGTGTTAGATTTTTTAAACTAAACTACTAAATAATTATTCTAAAAAATTTTATTATTTCTCTGTGTCCTCTGCGCCTCTGCGGCAAATTATTTTTCAGGATAATATCATCCTTTTAATTCCATCCTTTAATAATCTTGAATTAAAATTTAATAATAATCCCAATTTATAATTTCCCAGTTTCATATAGCTCAATAATTGAGCTTCAAATACGGCGTCCATTCTTTCAACGCTTTTAATTTCCAAAACAATTTGATTTTCAACTATTATATCTATTCTAAAATTACCGATACTATGATTTTTATAAGTAACTTCAATATTTTTTTGTCTTTCAAATTTTATTCCCTGTAATTCAAATTCTATACACAGCGCCGATTCATATATTGATTCAAGAAGGCCTGGACCTAATAGTTTATGAACCTCAAGAGCGCAGCCAATTATCTTTTCAGTTAAAACATTATTTTCCATTTTACTTGCCTCCTTTTTTTTGCCGCAGAGGCGCAGAGACACAGAGTTTTAATATTTTATTATATATTTTTCTTTGTATTTACTGCGCCTCTGCGGAAATTATTTTTTTTAATTATTATTTTTTTTAATAATTTATAATCGTTTATGAAATTTAATATAACCACTATTAAGAGTTAGATTTTTTTAAACTAAAAAACTAAAATAATTATTTATAAAAAAAAATCATAATTTTTTCGCGACCTCTGCGCCTCGGCGGCAATTTATTTAAAAACATTTTTTTAGAAATTATTTTATCCATTGTTTTCCTTGCTCAATAAAACAGATTCGGTTCCGTTAATATTTAAATCAGTTTCAATTTTAAATCCGGATTTTTCCGCGCTTTCAATTTCTTCGTTAAATTCAATTTTCGATATTACTTTTTTCGGTTCCGCAATTAATAATTTTGCGCCTGTTTTCGCGGCAGCTGAAATTTGGTTGAAAAAATTTTCTTTATCCGGAATTTCATGAACTACCGCAAAAGCTAAAACAAAATCAATTTCATTTTTTAATTTGTCAATCATCAAAGAATTTTCAGAACATCTTATCAATTCAATTCTTGAACTTAATTCTTTTTTTTCAGCCCGTTTTTTTAACGCTTCAAGCATTTTATCTTGAATATCGACGCAATATAATTTGCCGTTTTCTCCGATTAATCTCGCTATTTCAATTGAAAAAAATCCCATTCCGCATCCGATTTCCAAAACCTTGAAATTTTCTTTCACAAACGGTTTTAAAATTTTTTTCGGATTTTGACCGATATATCTGAACGGGTTTAATAATAAATATCCCATCCAGAAAGGACATACTTTATGTTTATGATTTGCGCTCATATTTTTTTATTTTATATAATTAATTTTTTTTCCTCTTACAAACATATCGGTTATAAATCCCTGATGTCCGAGATATATCATATATGCCAGCAAATTTTCAACTGTAGAAAATTTGAAATCTTGATGATATTTTTTTATATCTATAACAATCAAATCCGCGTCTTTTCCTATCTCAAAATTGCCCGTGTCTTTTTCTAATCCCAAAACATACGCGTTTCCAAGCGTTGCATAATAATAAGATTTCTGCGGCAGAATATGATAGGGTTGAGCATAATTTAAAGATTTCATAACATCAAACAGCGAAAAACTCGGGCCTGCGCCAACATCGCTTCCGAGACCAAACTCAATCCCTTTTCTTTCAGCGGCTGAAAAATTAAAACTTCCGGATTTTAAAAAAAAATTCGACGAAGGACAATGCGCGATTTTACAGCCCGTATCTCTTATCAGATTAAATTCATAATCTGATAAATGTATACAGTGCGCCATTATTGTTTTTGCCGTTAAAATTCCGGTTTTATCATAAATATCAGTATAAGTTTCAAATCCAAAAAACTTATTCAACGCCTGTTCTATTTCATCTTTATTCTCGCTTAAATGCGATTGAATATACACTGATTCCTGTTTCGCAATTTTACCTATTTCAGTTAATAATTCCAAACTGCACGCCGGCGCAAATCTCGGAGTAAAAATATAATTCAATCTTCCGTTATCCCTGCCATCCCATTTTTTATATAAATCATAACTATCTTTTAATGATTGATCCGTTGTCTCGTATTGTTTTCCTTCAGTAAAATAATCCATCATCGTTTTGCCGATAAACGCTTTCAAACCGGATTTTTCCGCTATCTGAAACGCTAAATCCGTAGCTGATTTATGATAAGAATTATACATTACCGCAGTAGTCGTGCCGTTCGCTATCAAACAATTAAAACAATTTTTTATCTCGCGTTCCGCTATTTCTAAATCTTCGAACGAATCTTCCGCCGTTAAAATATATTTGCTCAGCCATTCCATAAGGTTTTCGCCGTATCTTGCGCGCTGATTAACCTGCGGTATATGCAGATGATTATCTATGAATCCTGGAGATATGATTTTTCCTGAATAATCCAGCATTTCAAAACCCGAATATTTTTTTTCAATTCCATCTGCGGGCAGCAATTCAATAATTTTTCCGTTTTCAATAACTATCGCGTAGTTTTCAAAATATTCGGTTTTTAATCTGCTTATAGGATTGATTATATTTCCTTTAATTATTGTTTTCATAATATATCGCCAAACTCCATATATTTATTTTCTTTATTATTTTTCGGTTCTTTATAAAGTTCGCTGGGTTTGAACTCCATAAATTTATTTTCTTTAACCTCAATAATATTATCAGAATAGTCCTTAATAAAATATAATTTTTTCGTCGGCAAATCAATAAAGTTTTTCTGAATTTTAAACTCGTCGCATTTTTTTATAAAAATATTTATATCTTCGATTTCAAGACATATATGATTTACAGTATTATTTTTAGGTTTATAATTTTTATAAATCATTATTTCAATTTTCAAACAACCCTTTGCAAATAAAATTATTTCCAGATTATCATTAATTGAAAATAACGATTTAGATAAAGACGAATCAAGCGTGAACTCTTTTTTAATTTCCATTTCTAAAAAATTTTTATAAAACTTAACAGCTTCATCTTTTGTTTTATTCATATAAGAAATATGATTCAAATATATATACATAATAATCCCCCGATTATTCTAAAATTTTATTCAGTAATATTTAATATATTCGTGAAAATCAGTGAAATCCGTGTAAAAAATTTCAGACACGAACGGCTACTTTTCACAGTTTTTTTAGTTATTTAATCAATTCCAATTCAATTTTAAGCATTAAAAATTTTATTCCAAATCATTTTAATCTGATTTGTAACTTCGTTATCCGTGAATTTTACTATAGGCGTTCCAGTATTTACAGCGTCCACAACGGATTTATCATAATTGATATTTCCAATATATTCAATTTTATTTTTCCCGCAGAATTTTAATATTTCTCCTGTTTTATCAAGATTTATATCCGCCTTATTAACTACGGCGTAAGTTTTTATTTTGAATTGTTTTGTCAATTCAGCCACGCCTGAAAAATCAGAAATGCCTGAAACTGTCGGCTCGGTGATAATAACTACCGCGTCAACATTAGCAATAGCCGCGATTACCGGACAGCCCTTGCCCGGAGGTCCGTCAATAATTATCAATTCTTGATTTTCAGATTTCGCAAGTTCTTCCGCTTTTTGTCTTACTATGCTTACAAGTTTTCCGGAATTTTCCGCGCCGGGATTCAAACGCGCATAAACCATTTTTCCGAATCCGGTTTCAGAGCTATACGATTCTCCGCTTTTTTTTTCTTTGGAATATATCGCGCCAACCGGACAAATTTTTTCGCATAATCCGCATTTTTCGCAGGAATACTCGTTGATTTCAAAATTATCGCGTTTCGTATCTATCGCGTTAAATCTGCATAATTCGGCGCATTTCCCGCATCTAACGCATTTATCGCAGTCAATATTGTAAGTCAAACCTTTGACAAAATCATCGGTTTGTTTGATTTCCGGTTTCAGCAATAAATGTAAATCAGGAGCGTCAACATCACAATCAGCTATTACGCTTTTTTTATTTAATACTGCAAACGAGGCGGTCAATGTTGTTTTTCCGGTTCCGCCCTTGCCGCTGATTATTGTAATCTGTCTCATAAAATCTTCTCCAGAATTTCGGAAAAAATCTGTTTGTATTTTGAATCTTCGATAAGAATTTCTCCGGCAGAATATTTTGCCGCTATATTTTTATCAAAAGGAATTCTCCCCGAAATTTTAATATTTTCATTATTACAATATTCTCTTATAATATTGTTTTCATTTTCAAATTTGTTTATCACAATAGAAAATTCCTTTTTAAGTTTACGCAATAGTTCGACCGCAAGTTTTAAATCGTATAATCCAAAGGGCGTCGGCTCGGTAACAAGAACGCATTTATCGGAATTTATTACGCTCTGAACTACCGGACAGGAAGTCCCGGGCGGCGCGTCTATAATTGAAATTTCATTATCAGGCATATTGCTGAATATTTTTTTTATAATTACAGGCGATAAAATTTCTCCGGTTATAAGTTCGCCGGTTATCACATTTAATTTGCCGGTCTTACCTGTTTTAATAACTCCGATTTTTTTTTCTTTTTCAATAATGCAGCTCTGCGGACATAATTCCACACAAGCGCCGCAACTGTGGCACATATTCGGAAAAAATAAAATTTTTTTTAATTTTTGAAAAAAAACCATCGCATGAAAATTGCAGACTTCCGCGCATTTCCCGCATTTTACGCATTTATTTTCATCGATTTCCGGCAGCATTACATTGACATTATCTGTATTTTCAATTTTTGATTTTATAAACAATTCGTCGTTAGGCGCTTCAACATCGCAATCGTATAAACTAACCCGATTATTAAATTTTTGAGCGGCAAGCAAAGCTAAATTTACAGCCAATGTAGTTTTACCTGTGCCGCCTTTGCCGCTTGCTATCGTTAATTTCATTTTGAAATAATCCTCTTAAATAATTTTACGATTTCCTTTATTCTTCCCTCTGAGCTCTCTGCGTCTCTGCGGCTAATATTTTTTGCCGCTGAGACGCAGAGAACGCCGAGACTATTAAGCTCCTATTCAAACTTTTCAATATTTATCATTTTTGCGATATAAGAATTTATTCAATATTCTCACTGCTCAGATAATTAATCATATCCATCCCCATTTATTCCCATTTATTCTATTTATTTCCCCATTTATTCATTGTTTCTCTCTGAAAACTCCGCGTCTCTGCGGCTAATATTTTTTGCCGCTGAGGCGCAGAGAACGCCGAGACTATTAAGCGCCTATTCAAACTTTTCAATCTTTATCATTTTTGCGATAT
>DAINAU010000027.1:0-3177 GCA_036733285.1 bacterium | reverse complement strand
CCGAGACTATTAAGCGCCTATTCAAACTTTTCAATCTTTATCATTTTTGCGATATTACAATTTATTCAATATTCTCACTGCGCAGATAATTAATCAGAACCGTCCCCATTTAATTCTAATTAATCAGAACCGTCCCTATTTATTCTAAACCGTCCCTATTTATTCTATTTATTTCCCCATTTATTCATTGTTTCTCTCTGAGAACTCCGCGTCTCTGCGGCTGATATTTTTTGCCGCTGAGGCGCAGAGAACGCCGAGACTATTAAGCGCCTATTCAAACTTTTCAATCTTTATCATTTTTGCGATATAAGAATTTATTCAATATTCTCACTGCTCAGATAATTAATCATATCCATCCCCATTTATTCCCATTTATTAGAACCGTCCCCATTTAATTGAACCGTCCCCATTTAATTCGTTCCCATTTATTTTTTTCTCTCTGAAAACTCCGCGTCTCTGCGGCTGATATTTTATTTCGCTCTATTTTTATAAATTATAATCGTATCCTGAAATTGCGAATCTATCCTTATGATTTCATAATTTTTTTCAAATAAATATTCAATTATATCGCTAATATAAACCGAATTTTCAGGATGAACTCTGCCTTCCGCTTTATGGTTTTCTTGAATAATACCTAATCCTTTTTTAGAGAAATCACTCAAAACAAATTTGCCTTCGGGTTTTAAAATTCTAATTGTTTCATCAATAAATTTTTTATAATTCTGCGAATGATGCAGCATTCCAACGCAGAAAATCACGTCAAAATAATTATCTGTAAATTCGCTCTTTTCGGCGTCCATAACCCGAAACTCAACATTTTTCAACAAATCATAATATTGCAAATTCATTTTGGCATATTCCAATTCTTCGGTCGAATTATCTATGCTTATAAATTTATAATTTTGTTTTGCGAGTTCTACGCTGAAATATCCTTTACCGGCTCCGATTTCAAGTATTTTTCCCTGAATCGGCAGAGATTTTTTTATAATCTCTTTTCGTTCTTCGATAAAATCCCAGCCGGATTTTTTATACAAATCAATTCGTTCAATATATTTTTTATGATTTTCTAAAATTTTGTCATTCATAATTATTTTCTCGCATTAGTTCAATTTTAAAATTCGACCCTTATTCAGGCTTGTTCCCATATTTTTTTATTAACCGTTGATTTCACATCAACGGCTATGTGAAATTCAACGCTTTTTGCAACTTGTTGCAACTTTAAGATTCGCTAATTTAAAATTTACTTTTCTCATAAACAACTGAAATGATACGAAAAGTTTATTAAAATTATTGGAACAATTTCTGACCTCGCTCGGGTCGTTTTCATATTATTTTTTTTCTTGATTTCTTATTATTAATCAAATAAACTTATTAAGTAATGGGGCGATTAGAACCTGAACGAAATTCGAATATATATGCGACAACTTAATTTTATTTGCATATTATTTTTAACTGTCGCATTTAAATATATTCGTCAGCAGTTTCATTCGGAACTAACCGCCTTTAAAATTTTTGCTCAATTCAAATTTCAACTCAAAAGAATTTACTTGCCGGCTTTTTCAGTTTCAAGCGTTTCAAGCCGTTTTGAAATAGAATCAAACGACTGTTTCAGATATTCCGCTTCGCTTTTCAAATAATCTTTTTCAGCGGCGGCGTTTTGAAAAGACTCCGGCTGAACCGGATAATCCGCATATTGAGCCGCAGCATATCTGCCGCGTCCCATTCCGTAAGCGTTTCTGAAACCTCTGCCGAATCCGGCTCCGCCAAAGGCGACGCCTCTGCCGCGCCCTCCGCCAAAACATCTTCGTCCTCCGAATCCTGCTCCGGGATTCGCATAACCCGGAACATTAAACCCCGCGCAAAAACCTGCGCCTCTTCCAGTCATCTGACCTAAACCGGCAGGACCTGTTCCATCTCCGAATGCCATTGTTATCACCTCCTTTTTGGTAATTTTAATTTTCTTTTTCTTTGCATTTTTTACATAATCCCCTGAATTGAATCAGATGATTATTAATTTTAAAATCATATTTTTTTGATAATTCAGTTTCTAATTTTTTTAAAAATTTCAGTTCGTCTTCTATAAAATCATTATAATTAATAATAGTTCCGCAACATTGACATATCAAATGATGATGGTGATGTTGTTTATCTTCTTTATCAAACGCCATTTCAAATCGAGCGCTTCCATCGCCAATATCAAATTTATTTAATATCCCGTTTCTAACAAGCAATTCAAGAGTTCTATAAACGGTAGTTAGTCCGATAAACCGAAATTTCTTTCTTAATTCAAAAAAAATTTCTTCAGCGGTCAAATGATTATAATTATTTGATAAAAATTCAATTATTATCTGTCGCGGCTGGGTCATCTTGCATCCGCATTCTCTTAATTTATGGCACCAACCCGCTTGATGTTTGAATCTCATTAATCTCTCTCCGCATTCCATTTAATTTTAAAAACAACAAAATGATATTGAAAATCATTTTCAATTAGAATATACCACATTTTTTTTGTTTGTCAAGTTATTTTTTATTTAATTTCAAGATTCGAAAAATCAGTATAGAATCTAAAATATCCAAATTTATTCAAATAATGCATTGAATGTAAAGTAAAGTTTTTCAAAATTCTAATGCGGTTTTCAGCATAAATATCGCCAATAAATTTTTTTACCTTCAAACAGATGTAACGCTTTTACCGTTTCTGAACTAAAACTACAAGAATTTAAAAGCGCTCCCTATATTCCCGCCGTAGAGCGCGCTTCCAAAAAGTTCCACTTTTTTACTGGCTGTTTAGGCGGAGCGCGGTCAGTAAAAAACTAATCTTTTTTAGTTTTCTAAATAAAATTTGATTTGTTTTTAATAATTTTCAACCGCGAATGCGGTTGAATTTCAAGTAACCGAAGGTGGCCTGCCCGGAGCGCAGGAAAATCTGCGCGGAGGGCAAAAAACCTGCGGTATTAAAAAACTTGAACATACAACCCTAAAAGGGTTGAATTTTATACTGTCTTGAAATTCGACCCTTGTTCAGGGTCGTTTTCATATTTTTTTATTAACCGTTGATTTCATCAACGGCTATGTGAAATTCGACGCTCTTTGCAACTTATTGCAACTTTCAGCGTCGTTAATTTAACCCGAAAACTGCGTTAGGATTTTGAAAAATTGGGAAAACCTTATAGAATA
>DAINAU010000026.1:0-31820 GCA_036733285.1 bacterium | reverse complement strand
TGTGGGAAAAGAGAAAAAATGACATTAAAATTCCGTTAGCGCGAAAAGTTTTTTTATAGCTTTTTCAGAAAAGTTGAATTTTCATTGATTTTCCAAGGATTTTTTACTTGATTTAGCGCGAAAAGTTTATAGGTTTAAACTTGCTCTTCGCGGTTGTGTATGATGAGAACGCAGTCTAAAAAAATCCTTTTTGGGTTTTACGTACGGCTCCGCCGGCGCAATAAAAGTATCAAATCCGCATAAATTTGATATTCGCCCCTTATCCGGCGCCGATAATAACGTATTTTTAAAACTAATTTTTCGGATTCAAGCCGCGCTCTTCATTTGAGCCTGGTATAATATTATCAAGAAGCAAAGCGCATATGGCGCCGACGCCCATAGGCGTTGATAAAATCGCTCCTATTATATCCCAGCATATTTTGCCAACTCCGTTTTCGCCGAGCAAACAAGCGTTGGTTTTGTAATAATCAGGCATCCATTTGCCCACGCCAAGTCCCATTATGAACGCGAATCCGATTATCATAAGATTCCGCTGGGATTTCAAATCGCATTTTGAAAGAACCTGTATGCCGAGAGCTCCTATAACTCCGAATAAAGCTATATAAGCTCCGCCTATGATCGGAGAAGGCATTGTAGCTATTAAAGCTCCCAACTTTGAAAAAAAACTCAAGCATATTAAAATGACTGCGGCTATTAAAACCACATATCTTGAAGCGACTTTTGTTATATTTATCAAACCGATATTTTCAGTATAACTTGTAGTTGCAGCTCCGCCAAACAATCCGTTTATAACGCAGCCGAGACCTTCCGCGCCTATTCCTTTGCTTATGGTTTTAGGTTCGGGATCTTTTAATCCCGCCGCGTAAGAAACCGAATGATAGTCTCCGATTGATTCTATTATCGACGCTAAAAAAGCGGCTAATACGGCAAAAATCGCGCTCGGATTAAAATGAGGTCTTCCATATGGAAACAAAACAGGCATTCTAAACCAGTCCGAATTCTTCACGGCGTCCAAATTCACGTATGCCGGATGTCCCTGCTCAAAAACGTTTAACGCCGAAAGAATAAGGCAAATTACATACGAAATTATGATAGACAGCAGGACAGGAAACAATCTGGTTTTTCCTTTTGCTATAAGCGAAAAGAAAAAAATTAAAGCTACTACAAGCAAAGATACCGGCCAGTATTTTGCCGCGTTCGAACCTACGGCAATATCGAATAAACTGAATCCTATCAGCATTATAGTGGGTCCAATAACTACGGGCGTTATTATTTTTTTTAGTCTTCCCACGAATCCGGTATAACCTAAAACCGTTTCAATTAGACCTCCGGCGATTAATGCTCCGGCAAGCGCCTGCATTATTTCCGCGCCGCCCCCGCCGCAAGTTTTAACAATAGCTATTATCGCGAAAAACGGAGTTAAAAAAGCAAAACTCGAACCTTGAATTATCGGAAGTCCGGAACCGGCGTATAACTGTAGAAGCGTGGCTATTCCCATTCCAAGATATACGTTGCCGACAAAATTTGCCATAGCCGCGTTATCGTTTCCAAATATGGCGCCGCCCAATATCAACGGAACAAGGGTAGTCGCTCCAAATAAAGTGAACACGTGCTGCATTCCGAGCAAAACGGCAAGACCGAATTTCGGTTTGTCATTAATTCCATAAATGATATTATTACTGCCCATAATAATTCCTCCGGATACAATGGAAAAATCTAAAACTAAAATTCAAAAATCACAATGTTAGAATAATATCGGGTTTTACCTGGCCTCTGAACCAAATCATTTGACGTTTAGCATATCTTCTTGTGAACATTTTTATATTTTCTATAGTTTGAGGCAATTCTTGTTTTTTATCCAAATATTCAATAATATCTTTATATCCGAGTCCTTCAAACGCAGGACAATTTTTTTGAAATCCCATATTCAAAATGTTTTGAGTTTCTTCTATCCAGCCGTTTTTTATCATTTTTTCAGCCCTGCAATTGATTCTATTATACAAATCTTTTCTGTCTCTTTCCATAATAAAATAAAAAGGTTTGAACTCTGTCGCCGGACTTGTCGCGGTTTTTAATTTCGAAATAGATTCGCCGGTAGTTTCAAAAACCTCGATAGCTCTTACAATTCTTTTTTTATCGTTAATATTTATTTTAACGCAAGACTCGGGATCAATTTTGTTTAGATAATCAAACAATTCGGAATTGGATTTTTTTTCAAGGGCGCGCCGCAAATCATCGTTTTTTTCGGGACATTCAAACATCCCGTCAAACAACGCCTTAATATAAAGTCCGGTTCCGCCGACAATAACCGGCAGCCGCTTTTTACAAAATATTTCCGAAATATAGAGCGAAGCGGTTTCGGCGAATTGCGCGGCGGAATACCGCTCGTCCGGATTAATGACGCTTATAAGTTTATGAGAAATTTTTTTCAGAATATCAACCGAAGGTTTGGCTGTTCCGATATCAAGATATTTATAAATCTGCCGCGAATCGGCTGATATTATTTCTATTTCAAATCTTTCCGCCAGCGAATATGCCAAATCCGATTTTCCTGAAGCGGTAGGTCCGGCAATTACCGGAATCCTTTTATTATCCATGCAAAATTTAATCGTTTCAATTATTTTTTTCAAAAGTTTTCCGAAAATTTATTATTGAGTTCAACAATCAAATCTTCTACAAGCATAGCGTAACCAAGCTGTTTAATAGACATACAGGCTATAAGACGGGTTTCCGTTTTTTCCTTTTCGCTCGACGCCAGAACGTATAAAAAATCTATATCCTCGTTATTATAAATTGCGTTATCAGGATTATTCGAACTGCTGTTTCCGATTTGTCCAAGAGCCCAGACGCTTTTTTCTCTTACCGGAAGAAACGGAGAATTTTTTATTAAATTAATAACGATACTTTTTAAATCCGTAATTTTTTGGGTTCCGATTACCGCGACGATTTCAGTAAGAACCTGTTTGGAATTAACAAAATTGAAAATAATTTTCTTTACCGCTGAGCTCCCAAGCGGAACGTTATTTTGTCTGACAGTTTTCAAGATTTCCAAAACTTCATTTTCATTTTTATTGTTCGTCAAAACAGTGCCCGTTATAACGCTTTCAATTTCTAACGACAATTCTTTGGGTTTGAACGGTTTTATTATAAATTTTTCCGCGCCAATATTTAATGCTTTGTTAATATCTTCCTCGTTGGATTTTCCGGAAAGCATAATAACTGGTATTCTACTTGTATCCGGATTATTTTTTAATCTTTTCAACACCTCAATCCCGTCCATATCCGGCATCATTATATCAAGCAAAATTATATCGGGGTTTTCCGAACAAGCCAGCGACAAGCCGTCTTTTCCATTCGCGGCTTTGATATAATTAAATCCTTGTTCGTTGAAAATATGAGAAAGCAGAATATGATTGTATTGCTGATCGTCTATAACGAGAATTTTTTTAACCAACTGAAAACTCCGAATTAATTGATTTTAACAGCTTAAACGATTTCAAATCGTTATGATTAATATTCATTATAAACAATTCTATAAAATTTTCAAGTTTTTTTTGAAATCCGGAACCGTTTTCGGATTCAAAAAAACCGCTGAAATTATCAGATTTTAAAATCTCCGTCAGTTTATTGTAGTATCGCAGGAAATCGTTTCCAAAAACAAAGTCTTTGCCGCTCTTCGTAAAACAGAGTTTTTTTTCTCCGCCCGAACCGGCGCTTTTTCCGGACGATAATCCGCAATTCGCGCAATAAATATTATTTTCCAAAAAACTAAAATAAGCGTCGTTTGTAATCGGTTCGCAACAGTTTCCGCAGTCTGCGATTTCAGGAATATAACCGAGTTTGTGGAGAGTATAAAATCTAAAAAGATTTATTTTTAAAACGGATTCGCAATTTTCCATGCCAAAAAAATCAACGGTATTCTCATAATAACCTTTAATTCTCATTTTTTCAGGCAATAATCCCGAAATGAAATTTGTCAAATAAGAAATACAATTTAATCCGTCCATAGAATTTCTTAATTCGGAAAAATCGCGGATAATCTCAGCTTCCGATAAAATTAAACTTCCGGATTCTTTTGACAGATAAACGGTTCCGTCGCATACATATCCGGGGTTATTCAGTTTTGAAAACCTGCTTTTAGGTTTGCCGGTTCCGTTTATTCTTATTGATATTTTTCCGTTAAGCCTCGACAAAACATTAACAGAATACAACGAATCTTTTATTTTATGGGAATTTAGAGTTATAAATTTTATCTTATAATAACCCATAATTTAAAAAGGCATATCGCAGCCTGATTTCTGCATTCCGGCTCCGCTATTTTCCTGAACGCTTTGACGCGCGCAATCAATATGCGAATAAAATGAAGCGTTATACGACGATGTTGTATATTTATATAATTCCTTATCTCTTATATGTCTGCCGCAATTCGCGCAAAGTTTGAGTTTTGAACCGAATTTATTTTCTATCACATCCCTGTGAACAACTGCTTTCATCAAATCTTCGTAAAGTTTGCAATGCGATTTGCAGTATTTCAAACGGTTTTTTAAATCCGCTTTTATAAAATTTATGCAGAAACTATTCAGCATCCTGTATCCGGAATTTTTATCTTTCATAATGATTTTGGCGAAAAAATCGACGTATTCCGGCATGCCGAACGATTTTAGATGATTCATAAAATCGTCTTCGATTAAATCTTGAAGTTTGCCTTCGACTCTGCCGCGAATCACGACGTATCCTTTATCCACAAGATGCAGAGCGGATTTATCGAATAAATTGCTTTGACATAAAAATACGGACACAATGTCATGTTCGGAAAAATACGCGATTATTTCTTCGACGCATTTCAAAACTTTTATCTGCATTTCAATCTGTTTGTCGTTATATTCGTCAGGCGATATAATACATCCTTTATATTTATCAATACCGTCCGCAAATCCGGCGATAATCATTCCACCAACAAAATTGCCGGAACCGGCGTCGTCGATTACAATTTCAATTTTTTGTTTTTTCTTTTTACCGGCGTTTTTTTTAGCCATTTATTTTATTTCCTTTCTATACGTTAAATCTAAAATTAATTATTTCTCCGTCTTTCACTATATATTCTTTGCCTTCAAGTCTTAATTTTCCCTCGTTTTTAATTTTCAGCATATTGCCTGAATAACTGAAAAATAACTCGCTGTCCAAAATCTCGGCTCTTATAAATCCTCTTTGAATGTCAGTGTGAATTTTTCCGGCGGCTTTCAACGCCGAGGTATCCTTTCTTATTGTCCAAGCTTTGACTTCGTCGGGTCCAACCGTAAAAAAAGAAATTAATCCCATCATTTCATATACTTTTGAAACAAACCTGTCTACTACCGGTTCGCTTAATCCATAATCTTTCAAGAACTCTAATTTTTCGGCGTCCGTTTCAAACTGAGATATTTCAAACTCGATTTTAGCGTTTAAACTCAAATAATTAATCCCTTTTTCTTCCGCGTATAATTCAATTTGTTTAATTTCATTCTTATCAGGATTATCGCCAGTATTTAAAACAAGCATAATGCGATTTTGCGTTAAAAACTTAAATCCGGATAATTGAGACGTTTCATCTTCCGTAAGATTCATATTAAAAACAGTATTGTTATTTTGAAGATTATCGTAACATCTTGAAATAATCTCCAACTCTTTTGATTTGGAAGTTTCTTTTTTCAAACGTTCAATTTTTTTCTCCGCTGAAATCAAATCCAAAAAACACATTTCTTCGATGATAGTTTTAAAATCTTTGAACGGCTCGATTTTTTCTTTAAAATATGGAGCATTAGAATCGTCGAAAGCCCTGACGACTAAAACCGTCACTTCGGATTTTTGAATATTTTCAATAGTATTTCTTGTAAATATTGTATTTTCCTTGCCGAATTCCGATACCGGCGTAAAATTATCAAAAACATTAATCTCTGCCGGCGTATATTTTTTCGGATTAAAAATGTCTTTAAGTTTCGCCAGCCGTTTGTCGGACACTTTAATATTTCTTATATTGCACGAATTTTTTTGAATGTCATTTGATACGGCTCCGGAAATCGCGTCAAAAAAAACCGTCTTACCTGCGTATGGATAACCGATTATAATAGCTCTCATTAAATCAAATCCTTTTTATTAATATCTTGAACCCGCGAATTTAACTGCGCTTTTTTTGGAGGCGATTTCTATCTCTTCTTTAAAAAGTTTTCCTATTTTAAAAACAGGGGCTAATCTCGGAGCCACTTCGACTTTTTCAAGCGTTTTGGGGTTATGCGCAATTCTTCCGCGTTTTTTTTTCACGAAAAACCGTCCGAAATTTCTGAATTCTATTTTGTTTTCATTCGACAATTCTTCAATGATAACGTCAAAAATTCTGTTTACCATTTTATTGACCATATCAGAATCAAGCGAAGGCGTCCTCTCGCTTATCATAGCGGTTAAATCAAATCTTGTTATATTCATTTATTTCCTCTCGCAAAAAACAACTTTAAACAAACTCCGCAATAAATCAAATTACGTTTAAAAAATGCGAACCTTAAAAATTGATTTGTTGATTTTTTAAGGGTCTTTTAATTTTAATCAAGCGGTTTATTTTTAACAAATTGGTTTATTTTCAATAAATTGCGGCAATATGCGAATTGTTAATTCGCGCTAATTTTTATGCGTCGAATATTCATTCGTTCGAATTATCGGTTTCGCGGATTGCCGCAGATTGAAAAAAATTTACTTTTTATTCTTTTTCATTTTTAAATCCGACATAGCTTTCCACACGTCTTCGGCGCGGATAGGCATATGAAGCAATTCAATTCCCGTCATATTTTTCAAAGCGTTTCCAATAGCCGGCGCCACTCCAATCATTGAGTGTTCTCCGATTCCTCTTGCGCCGTAAGGCCCGTCAAGCTGAGCGGTTTCGACAAAAAACAAATCCATTTGTTCCGGTATGTCTTTTGCCGTAGGAATCTTGTTGTCCGTAAAAGACGGATTCATCAATTGTCCTTTATTATTATAAATATAACCTTCGCACGCCGCGGTTCCGTATCCCTGAATAAAACCTCCAATACATTGACCGCGGGCGGCTTTAGTATTTATGACTTTGCCTGCGTCGAAAGCGGAAGCGCTTTTAATAAGCGAATATTCGCCTGTTTCTGGGTCGAGTTCCACAATCACCGCGTGAGCTCCGTAAGTCCAGTCTAAAGCCGGATTTCCTTGTCCTGTTTCTTTATCAAGATTCGTTAATCCCGCGGCCATATATCTGCCCACGCCGATAAGCGGACCTCCGATTCCGTTACCGTTTGAATACGCGTATCCAACCGCCATTTCTTTATAATTCACAAATCTTTCAGGGGCGTGAACCACAAACACTTTTTCGTTATCGTGCCGTAAGTCGCATTTTCCGCATCTCAATATCTGCGACGCCATATCATACATTTTATCAAGCAAATCCTGACTCGCAAGTATTGCGGCGTTACCGCTCATAATCAATCCTTTTGACGCCACCGTCTGCCAATCGTAAGGATCCCTGTCCGTATCGGTTTCTACAGCCACTTTAATTCTATCCACTGACATCTTTAATTGTTCGGCTATTATTTGAGCTATGGAAGTATAAGTTCCGGCGCCGTAATCTGTCAGAGATAAATTTGCTATGATTGAACCGTCTTCGTTCATTTTCAGTATAACGACAGTTCCTGTAAACGGAGGCATAGCCGGAGCTTTGTGCAATGCGCTTAATCCTTTGCCTATTATGGTTTTATTTTTCTTTTCGCGTTTAATTTCTTCCGGAGTTTTTTTTCCGTAATTTATTGATTTAGCAACGAGTTCGAGACATTTTGTGACATTGCCGGTATGATGATGAATCGTTTCTCCGGTTAAAGTTTTTCCGCCGGGTTTTAAAGTATTTATCAATCTGAATTTCAGAGGGTCTATTTTAAGATTGTCCGCAATATATTCAAAATGACGTTCCAATCCCCAGAAAAATTCTACATGACCGAATCCTCGATACGCGGTTCCATAAACCTTATTTGTATAAATGGTATATGCGTCAAGCCATGCGTTTGGAATTTCGTATGGACCGCCTGCCGAATAACCGGAAGCGCGCGTAACGTTAACCGCATAATCCGCATACGCTCCTGAATCCCAGAACATAGTCATTTTTTGAGCGACTATTTTTCCGTCTTTTTTTACGCCGGTTTTTATTCTGTATTTCAAAGCGCTTCTGCAAGCGAGAAGATTGAACTCTTCTTCCCGCGTCGCCTGTAATTTTACGGGTTTGCCTCCGGCTTTTTTAGAAAGACAAGCTACAAGCGGTTCCAGAGCTATTCCCGCTTTGCCGCCGAATCCGCCGCCGACATATGGAACTATTACTCTTACGTTTTTATGAGAAATACCGAAAGAATAACAAAATAAATTTCTTACCGTGAAAGGCGATTGCGCCGACGTCCATATTGTAATTTTATCGCCGGTCTGCCATTGCGCTATTGATACGTGAGTTTCCATAGGAACATGCTGAACCGACGGATTAGCGTATTCTCTTTCAAAAATATAATCAGATTCTTTAAATCCTTTTTCAACGTCGCCTTTTCTTAATTTAGTATGATTCGCTATATTGGTTCCGGGTTTTGGAGTAAACGCAGCTTCGACAAAACTGTATTTTCCCAAATCAGGATGCACTAACGGGGAATCTTTATCAAGCGCTTTTACAGGATCAAGGACTGGATTTAATTCTTCATATTCCACTTCAATTAATTCCACCGCGCGTTTTGCGATATCTTCGGTATCCGCCGCGACCGCCGCTACGGCTTCGCCCTGATGGCGGACAATGCCTTTTGCAAGAATATATTTGTCAACAATATATAGACCTACTCTGTAATTAAGCTCGGCGCCGGTCAAAACGGACCTGACTCCAGGAAGCGCCGCAGCCTTTGATACGTCGATTTTTTTTATGCGGGCGGAAGCATAAGGGCTTGTTTTAACTTTGGCAAAAAGCATTCCCTGTAAAAATAAATCAGACGCATACAACGCGTCTCCAGTGCATTTTTCAAGACCGTCGACGCGTTCAACTCCCTTGCCGACGTATTTCAAATCTTCTTTATCTATATTTTCAAACACCGTAAATCACCTCTTGTTTTGTTGATTTATCGCTAAAAAAATCATAATCGTTAATATTTATTCCTCTGTAGATTTCAATTGACCGGACGCGTCTTTTATAGCTTCAATAATCTGAACATATCCGGTGCACCTGCAGAAATTTCCTTCTATCGCTTCTTTAATTTCCGCTTCTGTCGGTTTTGGTTTTCGTTTCAATAAATCAGTCGCGGTTAATATCATTCCCGGTGTGCAGAATCCGCATTGAACCGCGTGGTGTTTTTCAAACGCCTTCTGCAAAGAATTTGGCTGTCCGTTTTTTGAAACGCCTTCAATAGTAGTAACCTCGCTTCCGTCTATTTCGACGGCAAGCATAAGGCACGAATTTACAGGAGCGCCGTTAACAAGAACTATGCAAGCTCCGCATTCTCCCGCGCCGCAGCCTTCTTTGGTTCCGGTCAGATGCAAATCTTCGCGTAAAAATCTTAACAACGTTTTATGTTCTTCAACGTCTTTACTATATTTTGAACCGTTAATTTTAAATGTTATTGTTTTCATTATTTCAGCGCCTCCCCTATTTAACCAATTGTTCGTATAATCGTTTTATATACACGCCTATTATATGCAGACGATATTCTTTCGAGCTTCTTATATCGGTAATCGGTTTAACGACAGATAAGGCGGCTTCTATAATTTTTTCAACTTTAGTCGATTTTGCAAATTCAGGCAATACTACCGGCGTAATATACGCTGAACCAATCGCGACCGTAATCTTGTCTTTTACCGCCATTGCCACGGAAACCATTGACAAATCGTGTCCTTTGATTCTTTTCTGTTTCATATATTTGCATTTGGAATTTGCTTTTTCCGCTGGAATTATTATCTCTTTCACGAATTCGTTCGGCTGTAAGACAGTCTTTTTAACGCCCGTAAAAAAATCCGATAGTTTTATCGTTTTTTCACCTGAAGAAGAAACTATGGTTATCAAAGCTCCGAGTACCAACAATCCCGGCGCCATATCCGCGCAAGGCGATGCGTTGCATAAATTTCCGGCTATTGTGGCGCGGTTGCGAAGCGCGTATGACGCAATTGATTCGGCGCATTCCGCAAGTATAGAATATTTTTTTTCTATTACCGGATTGCGGCCAAGTTCATTACAGGTAACGCAACTTCCTATTCGCAACCCTTTTTTCGCGTCAAAATCTATGCCTTTTAATTCTTTTATTTTTTTGACGTCTATAACTCCGGCGGGTTTCTTTATTCCCGCGCGCATTTCTACGATTAAATCTGTGCCGCCTGCAAGAATCTTTGTTTTACTGCCGACCTCGTCAAGCGTTTTACAAAGTTCCTTAACGGTTTTCGGATCATAGTATTCAAATTTTTCCGCCATACTTTCCCCCCGTTTGTTTTAACGAATTCTTAAACGATTATATAATCATACTTTAATTTTTCGTTAAAATAATATATTTAAACCCTTAATATTCAATATATTACATTTTTTTCAATTCAAAGTCAAGTTATTTTATCAATTTTTGTAAAATTTAATTTAAGTTTTTTACTTTTTTGCCGATATATATATTATAGAATATATTAAGCTGAAATTTTTAATAATAATTTTTTGGAGGTTCAAGGATGAACGTCCCTGTAAATACGGATATTTTAAACAACCAATATTTTACTTTGCCAAATTTTTTAAATCTTGATTCGAAACAAACTAAAACCAATCGGAATACTGATGCGTCTAACATAGATTCGCCTGAGATAAATAAAGTTGAATTGGATGATATGGATATTGTAGACATAGCCGATGATTTATTAAATTTCAGTTCTAAAAACAGATTAGTCAACGCTTTGAATATTTTTTCATTTTTAGATAATTCGCAAATTGCTGAAATAGGTAAATTTCTTAAAAATTTATCGTCCGCCGGCATAATTGGTTGGGAGTATTACGAATTTAACGGCGAACCGAGAAAAGTTTTTATTGAAAATACTATAGGCAATCCGGCGTTATACGATAAAAAACCTTTGTCGACGGAGTTTTGTTATTTCTAACGGAAAAGGAGCGATTACTATGGAAATAATAGTTGTCAATCAACAAACAGCCGCCGCTTATTATATTGCAAAATCGCTTGATAACGTCAAACCCATTCAAGAAATCCATAAAAACGCAAGTTCAAACGCGCAATCAGCGAGTAATAATAAAGAAACCGGACAGGATAAAATTAATATAACGGCTTAACTTTTTTTGCCGCATCTTAATTTTTTGAAATAAAAAAAGGATTGGTATATAATATAGCGTCAGTATTTTTTTTCCATAGGTTTAAACATTTTTATTAAGTAATTATTTCATATTTCAGGCAGGATCTTCAAAACCGTTTTAACGGTTTTAACAATGACAGTTGAATAGTAATCCAACATATAAAAATATATTTTTGGGTTCTCTAATAAGTTATATAAAACAGTGTCTTATTAAGGCGCTTTTTTATAATCTTCAACTTTTAAAAAGTTGAGGAAATCGTGAAACGATTTTCGAATATTATTTAAGCCGAATTTCAGGAAAATGATTATGAGCAAATTTTACGGTTATCCTTATTCCGATGAAATTCGGCTAAGGGGACAATTAAAATGCGGTTAAAAATAAATTTAAAATTATATGTAATCATTTTTTTATTCTATCATTTTTTTAGCGGATACGTTTATTGCTTTTCACTAAATGATTTACTTTTGGAAAATATATTTAACGTTGAAATTACCGATTTCAGATATATCATTGCCGATACAAATTTAGCCGTAACAAAAACAGTTTTGCCTGAACCTCAAAAAAATAAAAAATTCTGTTTTATTGATATGAAGTCTAAAACAAAATTATTTGGAGAAAAAAAATTTTCCGAACTTGAAAAGTATTACTCTCAGTGTCTTGAAACAAGACTTGATTACGATTCAAGACATAATATGACCTCTTTTATATGGTTAATATATAAAGATATAAAAAATGCGGCTGAACTATCTGCGGATTGGCAAAAAGAATTTCCAAAATCTCACTTGCCGCATTTGTTGAATGCCTGTTTATCCATAGATAAAGCATGGGAAGCAAGAGGAACAGGATGGGCTTCTTCTGTTACTGAAGAAGGTTGGAAAGAAATGAATCGTTATTTAATTGTTGGTCTCGATGAATTAAAAACGGCTTACGAATTAAATCCGGCCGACCCAAATATCGGAGCGGTCGGCGTCATAGTAACAATGGGTATGGATTGCAATTTGGCATCCGCTAAAGCCTGGTTTAACAGAGCTATGAACGCAGATCCGTATCACGTATCGGCATATATGCAAATGATGAATATTTTGTGGCCTAAATGGGGCGGGTCTTATGAACTTGCAAAATCTGTCGTTGACGACGCCCTTACAAAAACCGATTTTAATCCGCAATTATTCGCGGCATTACCTTTATATTACGAAGAATATTGCGAACGTCTTTCAGACTCTGATGAAAATCCAAAATGGAAACGAAAAACAGAATATAAAAAAATATATGATTCCATATTGAAAAAAAAATATGAAAAAGCCGCCAAAAAATATCCCGACGAATATCAGATACGCGCAAGATACGGGATGGACGCTTTAGAACAAAAAGACAGAGAACTGGGTTTAAAACAATTAGAACTGGCTATTGAACTTATCGAAAGCGGAAAAAGCGTGGATTTTCCATATTTTTCAAGTTATAATTGTTCGATTTATAGCATATTCAACAAATATGCATGGATATTATCGACTTCAAAAAATGAAAAACACTACAATCCCGAACGAGCTTTGATTTACGCTAAAAAAACAGTTGAACTTGCTCCGGAATGGGTCTGGGGAATTGATACTCTCGCCAACGCTTATGCCGCTATCGGCGATTTTAAAACCGCTATTGAAACTCAAACAAAAGCGATGCAATACGGAAATGAAACTTTTCAAAGAACAAGCCGGAAAAAAATTTCTAATTTCGAAAAAGGTATCGCTCCGCGTTATTAACCCTAAAAATGTATTTTTTTGCGCAATTGAAAAATTGCTGAAACCCAATCTTTTCCTTTACTTTCAGCGCTTTTTCAAAATTCTAATGCTGTTTTCAGGTTAAAAAGTTGAGGAAATCGTGAAACGATTTTCGAATATTATAAAAAACCGAATTTCCAGAATTTTAGGATTATGAGCAAATTATACGGTTATCCTTTTCCGATGAAATTCGGCTTAGGCAATCAAAATTAATATTTTATTGCATTTTATAAAAAGTATAAATATAATAATTCAAAAATAATGCGCGGAACAATAATTCGGAATCAATATGATAGTAACAGAACAAAAACATATAGATGAAATATTACGATATATCAAAACTGACGATTCGGTTTTTATAATCGGATGCGCCCAGTGCGCGACTTCCTGCGGAACGGGCGGAGAAAAACAGGTTGAAGAATTAAAAAATATTATCATCGAAAAAAAAATTGACGTTGCCGGTCAAATAATTCTTGATCCGCCATGCGACGAACGAATCGCAAAAATAGAATTTAAAAAAAATTCGGCGGCTGTTGACAAAACAACCGCCGTAATCGTATTAGCTTGCGGAGCCGGAGTTTCAGTCGTCGCGGACGTTTTACCGGCCAAAAAAATCGTCGCCGGATTAAACGGGATATTTCTCGGCTCATTGAAACGGCTTGGCGTATATAACGAATATTGTTCTTTATGCGGCTCTTGCGTTTTATCGAAAACAGCCGGGATTTGTCCGGTTACTCGATGCGCAAAGGGTTTGCTTAACGGTCCTTGCGGAGGAGTAATCGACGGAAAATATTGCGAGGTTAATCCTCAAAACGACTGCGCGTGGGCGCTAATAATAAAACGGTTAAAAGAACTAAATCAAACCGGTAATTTAAAAGAAATTCTAAAACCTAAAGATTTCGGAAAATACGCCAGACCGAACAGGTTTAATAAAAAGGTGAATTCTTGAAACTAAACGAATTATACAAAACCAAAAAATTCATAATCACTGCGGAGATATTTCCTCCGAAAGGAACAAATACTGAAAATCTTCTAAAAAAAGCGGCTATTTTAAAAAATCATATAGACGCGGTCAACGTTACCGATAATCAACGGTCGTGTATGCGTCTTGGCGCGCTCGGAGTATCTAAAGTTTTATTGGACAACGGAATAGAACCGATATATCAGATTACTTGCAGAGACAGAAACCGTCTTGCTCTGCAATCGGATTTGCTGACGGCTTCGGTTTTGAATATAAAAAATGTTTTAATACTCAGCGGGGACCATCCGAAAAACGGGGATCATCCCGACGCAAAGCCGGTTTATGATTTGGATTCCATTCAATTGATTCAGGCGGCTTCAGGGCTGAACAACGGAAAAGATATGTCCGGAAATATTCTTGACGGACGGACTGATTTTTGTATTGGAGCCGTCGTAAATCCTACGGTGGAGCCAATCGAACTTCAAATGATACCGATGGAAAAAAAAATAGAAGCCGGAGCAAAATTTTTTCAGACGCAGGTTGCATTCGACATAAAACCATTCGAGAATCTAATAAATTATCTTGAAAAAAACGGATTAAGAAATAAAGTTAAAATAATCGGCGGGATGTTTTTATTAAAATCTTTGAAAATGATTGACTTTATGAAAAAAATACCCGGCGTTTCAATTCCGGACGCCGTAGTTGAACGAATATCAAAATCCGATAATCAATTGAACGAAGGAATTAAAATCTGCGCCGAATCCATAAAAACGATTAAAGATATTCTTGACGGCGTTCATATAATGGCGATTAATTCCGAAGAATTAATTCCCGATATATTATCGAAAATTTAAAGGAGTAGTTGATTATGAATTTCCAAAAAATATTATTTTTAATTTTATTTTTACCGGTTTTAGTTTTTCCCGCATACTCCGCTTCTCTGAATATCGGTCTGAAATCGGTTGATTTCTCATATAAAAATTATTCGAATTATCCGCGCATTGAATCTGATAAATCTGAAAACGCTTTAATCGCCGGTTTAAAAGGTTCGGCTGATTATTCCGATTCTTTTTTTTCAATCGCTATTCCGGTTTTCTGTTCAAAAGAATTCAATAATAAATTTGACGATAATGAAATATTAACCATATCGCCGTCTGTAAAATACGATTTTAAAGGAATAAATTTATTTGCCGGCGGGTTCTATGATAAGAATTACGAGGATTTTGAAGAAGGCGTTTCCAACATGAAAACCGAACTTAAAAAAAAAGGTTTTCACGCGGGTATTTCTTCGGATATATTCGCCAATTCCGATTTGGAAATCAATTTTGATTTTATCGACTTCGATTATGACGATTTACTGTTTTCGGACAGAACCGAAAAAAACATATCTTTGATTTTAACAAACAATTTTTTCGGGAAAACAAACATTTTTTTCAAAACTTATATAACAGACGTCAATTATGAAAAAGGCAACGATTTTCAAGACAATAAAGAATACGCGGTCGCGGCGGGTTTCAAAGGATTTTTGTCTGACAAAACTGAGGGCATTTCAGAATTCGCAGTCCAAAAGAAAAAATACGATTCTTCGACCGATTCAGTAAAAATGCTGTTTAATTTGGGATTCAACGCTTATCTTAGCAAAAAAATCGCGTTAGCGCTTAATTACAAATTCGATATTTGCGAAAATTATCTTCTCGAATACGACACTACGTTCACGGACGATAACAGGTATTACGAATTGTCCGAATACAAATTGCTTCTAAAATACAATATTAACGAGTCGAGCTCTTTAAGTTTCGCCGCGAAATTCTCAAGAAAAAATTACGCCGATTTAACCGACGTATATCCGGTTGACAAGTTATACGATTATGTTTTGGAACATTCTTACAAATTTGATTTTAAAAAATTTAAATTTGATTTAGTTTCCGGAATAAAATATTTCACAAAAGACATATCGCCCGAAATTGACGGCAATTACGACGGGTGCGACGTATATTCAAAATTGACGGCTTATTTTTAAAACGGCATTATTATTAAGCCGCAAAGATAAGCGAAAAAAAATCTATGTATAAAATACTGATTATTGACGATAATATCGAAGACTCTCAACTAATAAAAAATATCGTGTCCGAGAATTCAAAAAGTATCGTTGTTTTTAATTCGGATATCGAAGGGATAAAAAAATATATATTCAATCAGAATCCTGATATGATTATTCTTGACGTCGCATTTAATTCCGGCGACGGAATAAACATTCTAAAAATGATAAACTCTTCCAAAACTCCTACTCTCGTTGTTACGGCTATCGACGATATTACGGCAAAAATAAATTGTTTCAAACTCGGCGCCGTAGAATACATAATTAAACCTTTTGACAAAAAAGATTTTTATTACCGCGTAAAAAATCATTTGAAATATCTACAGTATTCAAAAAGCCTGTCGCAATACAACGCAAAACTCGAATGCGTTATTGAAAACAAAAATAAAGAATTATACGAAACGCATTTTGCGCTGATATACACTCTCGCATCGCTCGTTGAAACGCGGGATAACGACGCGGGTCCGCATCTTGAAAACATAAGTTATTTTTCAAAAATACTCGCCGAAGAATTGAGTTATAATCCAAAATACAAATATATCATAACCTCTGAATTTATCGATAACATATCTCTGGCGAGCGCTTTGCACGATATTGGAAAAATATGCGTAAGAGACGCGATACTTTTGAAACCGGAAAGATTAACCCCTGAAGAATTCGAATTCATCAAACTTCACACGATAAACGGCGGCAGAATGCTTGAGCAATGCAAAAAAAACGTCTCGTCTTATTATCTGATAGATCTTGCTATTGAAATCGCTTATTATCATCATGAAAAATGGGACGGGTCGGGTTATCATCTCGGATTATCCGGAACGGACATCCCTGTCGGCGCTTGCATTGTGGCGTTATCAGACGTTTACGACGCGATTACAAGCAAGCGGGTGTATAAAGATAAAATGGCTCACAAAGAAGCCATACGGTATATTTCATCCCAGAAAGGAAAACATTTTTCGCCGGACGTAGTGGACGCTTTTTTCAAACTCGAAGAAAAATTCAAAGCGAAAAAATTCTCTTAGGTTTTCGGAGTCTAAATGAAAAAAAAAGCAAAACAAAACGTTATCATAATAGGCGCCGGAACCGCGGGCAGAATGGTCTGCGACGAAATCTTAAAGCATCCTGAAATAAATTATTCAATAGCCGGATTTTTAGACGACGACGAGAGCAAAAAAAACGTCAAATATAAATCTATTAAAATTCTCGGTAAAATCTGCGACATCAACAAAATAATAAAAAAATTTAAAATCGAAATAGCGTTGATAGCTATTCCCAGCGCCGAAGGAGATTTGATAAGAAAAATAATCGGCAGATGCGGCGAGTCAAAAGTGGATTTCAGAATAGTCCCGGGTATCTTTGAGATAATAAGCGGCGACGTAAAATTCAATCAGATAAGAGAAATTATCCCCGAGGATTTGCTCGGACGCGAATCCGTCAGACTCGACTCGACGCGTTTGAATAGACTTTTCAAAACCAAAACCGTTTTAGTTACGGGCGGAGCCGGCTCAATCGGTTCTGAACTCTGCGTTCAACTTGCGGAACTGAATCCTCTAAATCTTATCGTTTTGGACCAAAACGAATCAGAATCATATTATCTCGAACAAAAGTTGAAAACCGCAAACTGCCGCAAAACCTATATAATCTCCGACGTTTCCAATTATTCGAGATTATATGCGGTTTTTAAAAAGTATAAACCCGATATAGTGATTCACGCCGCGGCTTATAAACATGTGCCTTTAATGGAACATAATATTTCGGAAGCGTTTCGCGTAAACGTTGCCGGAAGCGAAAATGTTTTTAAACTCGCTAATTGTTTTAAATCCGAATACTGTATCTTAATATCGTCGGATAAAGCGGTTAATCCCACAAGCGTTATGGGAGCCACAAAACGCATCGCAGAAAAACTGCTGCTTTTATATTCGTCAAAGGCGGGCAACAAAACTAAATTCAGCGCCGTTAGATTCGGCAACGTTCTCGCAAGCCGCGGCAGCGTTGTGCCGTTATTTATAAATCAAATAAAAAACGGCGGGCCTATAACAATAACGCATCCCGATATTTACAGATATTTTATGACGATTTCTGAAGCGGTTTCCTTAATACTCAATTCTTTAAAAATCAGCAAAGGAAAAGAGATTTTCGCCCTTGATATGGGCGAGCAAATCAATATAACCGAACTCGCTAAAAATCTTGTGATACTCGCCGGACTGAAGCCTGATAAGGATATTAAAATCGTCTACACCGGTCTGCGTCCCGGAGAAAAACTTTATGAAGAATTGCTTACTTCTTCGGATAAAGTTTCCGCCACCAAACTAAAAAAAATATTTATAGCGCGTCCCGAACTTATAAATCCACGATTATTGAAATCTAAAATGACGGAAATAAAAAAATTAATTTTCTCTAACGCGGACGTTAATAAAAAATTAAAAAAAATCATAATAGAGCTTCTGCCCGAATATTTGCATGATTATAAAGTTTGATTAAAACTATGCCGTTAAAAAAATATTTTTCGTTAATTTTTCATTACGCCGGAAAATTTGCGAACGGAATGGCTTATCCCGTTTATTACTATGAAATCACTCTGAAAAAAATAATTCTTATCAGCTCGATTTCATATTTTTCAAAATTAATTTTAAAATTTTATTTTATACTTGGAAACGATTATCTCGATAGTTATTATTTTTTTATTCCTATTCCAATCGAAACTTATCCAAGCCGTCTCGTTAAAGAAGTAGCCGCAAGTTTGATATTTAGAGCGGCGGCGATTGAACTGGCGATAATATGTTTTTTGTATTTATACGCCTACATGAAATTAAAAAAACATTATTCTGAGGAATCTCTGTCGGCGATTTTTTTTCCTTATATGTTTTCAATTATAGGTTGTCTGCCGCTCATAGATTTTATAATTCAGTATTTGTCGTTATGGTTCACAACGGTTCAATTAAACGAATTATCCGGCGAATTATCCTTTTCAAAAAAAATCAATTCTTTCTTAATATTCGTCTTTTTAATTTTTGCGATAAAATTTTTAGGATTTCTGGTCTGGCCAATATAACTGAAAAGTCGAATTCAAAATTTTTCGGCAATCAGATGATTTCCGCATTCCTCAACAAATCCGCGTTGTTGATAATATTACCGGTATCGCCGAAAGCGAACGCCTCGCCTTTCTTTAAAAACGAGTTTTAATATTTCGGCGTTTTCATTCAAATTCTTTAAACAAAGATAACGCGAATATGTTTCAGTTTTCATATAAAAATGAAATAAAATTTTTTTTATCATTAAAAAAAAAGTTTTAAAGTCGGCGTCAAAAACCCGCATTTTAAAATTTCTTAAAAAATTATTTAATTCCGTTACAAACAGAGAGATTAAACGGACAGAAATAACGACTATTAAAAGAATTCTAACTGGTATCCGGAATTTAATAAGTATGTCGAGCGTTTTGCCGAATGTATTGATTTAATTAAAATGATTTGCTATAGAAGCGAGGTATCCTTAAGTTCTATAATAAAAGAATACCGGCCTAACGATGATTCAATAAAATCATTTTTAAATGAATTGTTTAAAAGTACTGCCGATATAACTCCGGATTATGATAAAAAAATTTTACTCGTCGATTTTGGAACGCTTTAAAAAAATAATAAAATAACTTGAAAAAATTTTTTTCTATTGTATTTTATTAAAATATAATTTAAATTTAATTAATATTTTATTTATAAGTCGGTTCAAAACAATTTGATTATTTTACGTTATATTGTTTTAGGTTGTAATTATTAATGTCAAAAAATCCATATAACCAATATAAAAAATCTTCGATACAAACTGCAAGTCAGGGAAAATTAATATTAATGATGTACGAGGGCGCCATTAAATTCTTAAATATCGCCATTGAACACATTGCTTTAAAAAGATACGACATAGTAAATTCCAATATAATAAAAACTCAGGATATTATTACTGAACTAATGCTTGCGTTGAATCTTGAAGTCGGCGGAGATATAGCTAAAAATCTTTACAGTTTATATGATTATATGAACAGACGTCTTGTGGAAGCGAATATAAAAAAAAACGAGGAAATTGCAAAAGAAATTTTAAAGCTCCTCCTCGAACTTAAAGAAGCCTGGGATTTAGTCGTAAAAAAAACAAACGAAACCCAGCAAACCAAATATATACAAAAAACTTTTGAAAATTCTCCAGTCGATAAGAACGCTCCCGGTTCCGGAGGCATTAATTTTTCCGGATAAAACTTATCTTATTGCTGAATTTTAATTCTTAAAATGAGTCAATCGTATTTTCATAAAAAAACACAATTGTTGGAAAAAATTCTAAATCTGGTTGAACAAGAACTTCTTACCATTTCCGATATCGGCGCATTTGAGAGGCTTACCGAATCAGAAAACGCTAACATTGATATGCTCAAACAACTCGACGACAAATATAAAAACGAAAAAATTTCCGGCAAACAAACCGAAACTTTAAAACGATTATTCACGTCAATCTGTTCGTTGAAAAATCAGACGCTTGAAAAATATAACGAGGAGTTTGAACAGTTCAAAAAAAACGATTCGTATATTCAAACAAAAAAAGAATTAATTAATGCGTATTTCAAAAAAACTTCGGCAAACCCGAGATTTATCGATAAACGCAAATAAATGAAAATTGTCGATTACATATCACCGGAAGCCCGCAAAGCAATTCAAAACCATATAAAAAAAGCCGATAATAACGAGGTTTTTTTTTGGGGATTGACAAACGAAAAAAAAATCGTTGATGAAATCAGAGTCATTGCGCGCGGAAACAGTTTTTCGGTTCCGGCGGTTTTGCGCGATTTATCAACCGGCGACGCAGTAATCCATAATCATCCTTCAAATAATCTGACTCCTTCCGAAGCGGATAATTCCATTGCTTCGCATCTCGGACAATTTGGAATAGCCTCTTACATAGTCGATAATTCCGCTGAAAACATTTATCCGATTGTAGAACCGTTTGAAAAAGAGATAACAAAAAAAATAAACGCCGGAGATTTGACAAAAATGTTTTGCGAAGACGGATTGTTAAGCGCGTCGTTCGATTGTTACGAATATAGACCACAGCAGATTAAAATGGTGGAAATCGTTTCAGACGCGTTCAACCGCGATAAAGCCGCTTTTATTGAAGCGGGAACCGGAACAGGAAAAACGATTTCGTATCTTATTCCGGCAATCCACTGGGCGGTCAACAATAAAGAGAAATGCGTTATCGCGACTAATACAATAAATCTGCAAGAACAACTTGTGAACAAAGACTTGCCTTTAATCCAAAAACTTCTGCCGGTAAAATTCAACTATATATTGATAAAAGGCAGATCTAACTATATTTGTATGAATAAATTCTACAAGGCGTTCATACAACCCGATTTATTCGATATAGACGGTTATAAAACTCAAATCGATAATATTTCCGATTGGCTTAAGGTAACGGACGACGGCTCGAAAAGCGGATTGAATTTTATACCCGACAACAAATTATGGGAATCAATCTGCGCCGAAGCCGACAACTGTTTGAAAAACAAATGCAAGTTTTTCAACGATTGTTTTGTCAATAAAATCAGGCGCGAAGCCAATGCCGCTCATATTCTCATAGTAAATCACCATATACTATTATCCGACATAGTTTATAAATTCAGTCAAAACAACTATAAAATTAACGGAGTGCTTCCCGCTTATAAAAGAATTATTTTCGACGAAGCTCACAATCTCGAAGACGCCGCTACAAAACATCTCGGCATAGATATTTCAAGAAACGGAATTATAAAAACATTAAATTATCTTTACAATACTTTTCAGGGAAAAGAAAGAGGCGTTCTTCAATACGTTAAGAACTCGATAATTTTCAAATCCAAAATCAGAAAAAAAGAAAAAATACTCTCTATTTTCGGCGAAAGAATTATGCCGGCAATAAATTCTTTGAAAAATGAAATCGATATCTCGTTCGATATAATAAAAAATTATTTTTTGAAAAAATACTCCAAGCGGGACGTTTTTCAAGGATTTAAATTAAGAATAACCGGAGAAATCGCGGCGGAACCTGAATTTTTCGAGAACTGCGAATCGGTAATAATAGATATGATAAAACAGTTTATCGAACTTTCAAAGTCGTTGGATTTATTGCTGAAAACTTTTAAAAACGAATGCGAGACCGCGGCATCTGAAACCGATGAAATAATTAGAAACGACGTCGGTTTTGCAAAAATAAAAATCGATTCCATTTACAGAGCTTTATCAGACTTTATAAATCCGCAAGATATAGATAACACGGTTAGATGGACGGAATGTTCGAATGCTCAAAAAAAAGAAATAAAATTATTCGCGGCTCCAATAGATATTTCAAAACTCTTTTTTAACAGCGTCGCGCTTCCGCATAAAACCGTAGTATTCACGTCCGCCACTTTGACGGTCAATAAAAAATTCGATTTCCTGAAAAAAATTTTCGGAATGGAAATACTTTCCGAAGATTCGATTCTCGAATGTATTCTCGATACGCCGTTCGATTATAAAAATCAGGCGATTTTAACAATTCCTTCCGATTTGCCTTTTCCTGACGATTTTAATTTTACCGCGGAAACAAATTCGTTTTTGAAAAAAATGTTGATAATGAACGAACGCAGCGCTTTTCTTCTATTCACTTCTTATTCTCAACTAAAAAAAACCGCCGATTATTTAAGAAACGAACTCGAAGCGTTTGATTTCAATATTTTTGTTCAAGGCGAAAAACCGCGCGGACTTCTTTTGGAATCTTTTAAAAAATACCGGAAATCAATTTTGTTCGCAACCGACAGTTTTTGGGAGGGAGTCGACGTTCAGGGTGAAGCGCTTGAATTAGTTGCTCTTTTCAAACTGCCTTTCAAAACTCCGGACGATCCGGTTCTTGAAGCTAAAAACGAACTTCTTGTTAAAAACGGAAAAAACCCGTTTTTTGAGTATCAGCTTCCAAAAGCCGTAATTAAGCTGAAACAAGGAGTGGGCAGATTGATTAGAACCAAAAACGATTATGGAGCTATAACTATTCTTGATAAAAGAATCAAAGTGAAATCATACGGACAAACCTTCATAAGTTCTCTTCCCGATATGAAAATAATTTATGGTCCTTCAGAAAAATGCTTATCGGAAATTTCGAATTTTTTCAATTGAACGTGATTTATTTTTAAAATTATTAAATTTAGTTTATTGTAAAATAAGAAGTTGATGTATTTTTTATAAATTATGTTGTTTTTTTTATTTTACAATATAAAATATTTACGTTTTATATTTTTATAAAATATTTCTTTGTTTGATGGGCCCGTAGCTCAGTCGGTAGAGCAACGCCCTTTTAAGGCGTGGGTCGAAAGTTCGAATCTTTCCGGGCTCACCATTCATTGATTATTTTATCAAACATATAAAACAAACGTCCCCATCGTCTAGGGGTTAGGACACAGGCCTTTCACGCCTGCGGCCGGGGTTCAAATCCCCGTGGGGACGCCACTTAACTCTTTGTTTTTCGCATCATTAACAAAAATTATAAAAATCTAAAAAAACAATTTGACTAAGTTTTGACTAAACCTCATATTTAAACCAACGATTATTTTGTAATTTTTTATTTATTATAATTAAAAATTGACGTGTCGTAATTTTCATTGATTTTATTTATGCCCTGCAGTTTACACTGCGAAAGCGTAAAGTTATTGAGACCCGAAATAATCTTTGCGCCAAAAGGACAAAGGTTTTCATATGCCAGAAGTCGGAACTGATACAAACGATATGGCGAGAATATATCAACGTGGCGGGGTCTAAGTTCACAGCGGGCAAACATAAAAGGTTTGTATTGGAACTTGGGAGGAACCAAAGTATTTAAAGGAAGCTGCCGACGAGTCGAAAAAAGATGATGAGGCGGTATGTTGCTTTGGCAGTCGGATTAATTCATAGTAGAGGAGTAAATAGGGTAATGCCTATCGAGGAATCCAAACTCCACTCGAAGGGATTAGCAATATAATGTAAAGGGTAGGAATAAAATTTTTAAGACGGCCATTGTCCGCCTTCTTCATATTCGCCTTCTATACCTATACCGCTTAAGTCTATTTTATCAATCGTCTCATTTACAAATCTACACAAATGTCCTTCAGATAACCATTTTTCCAAATAGCGAGGAAATAATATACCTTGATTTTGTTTATGATATTTACTTTTCAATGCCGTTCCCCTTGTTTTTTATTTATAGTATATATTGGCATTTTTATGTTTTTCTTTAATTTTTTTTATTTTTTTGATATTGATTTTATTTTCAAGACACCATTAAATTCAATCCTTTCAGGGTTGTATGTTCAAGTTTTTTAATGAGTCAGAGAATTAAATTCCATGATACAAATTTGACTCTTTTTTATAAATTGGCATCGGATTAATTTTTGTAACTTCGTTATCTTGATTTTTATGAATTGAAAGACTACTATAATTCAATCATTTTGCAGTATTCTCCAAATCCGCCAGAACTGTTGAACGCCCTAATTTTTATATAGTATTTCAATGATTTGTCGATATTTGATATTACCGCTTTTGTATTTGCCGACGGAATAATAACGGTATTTGAAAACGGTTCATTAGTAGGCGAAAAATTATCGTAATAAATAAAATACGAATCCGCAAACTCAACCGATTTCCATGATATTAAAATGCTGTCGCCGGAAATTTGAGCATAAACATTTTGCGGAACTCCGGGTTTTGAACCGGAATACGATTCGCGCAATTTAAAGTTTATATTAGTTGACACTCCGGCGGATAACGCGTTCACATTATAAACTTCTGATTTGATATATCCGTATTTTTCAGCAAAAATGGAGATTCTGCCAGCGTAATTTACGGGAATATTTTTAAATTCATAAAATCCGGACATATCGGTAAAAACGCTCCATCCGGCAATCTGACTCGTCGGTTGCAGAATTTTCATTCCTGAAATTTCAGGAAAACTATCCGCATTAATATTAAATAAAATAAAATTGAATGTGTCGCCGGTTTCGCTATTACCATATGAAATCTGATAATTAATTTTAACTGTGCAGACGTCTTCAAGATATGTTTTACCGCCCGCGCCCGGAGCGTTTAAATTTAAAGTGTCAATATTTTCATTTATCCATGATTTCATTTGCGACAGCGTAAGCAAATTTCCCGGAAATAATTTTTCAGGTATTATCAAATGAGCCGCCCCGGCGCTGTCGCCCCAAAACACCGAAACGCCCAATGTTTCTCCTGAAATTGAAGCTGTATCAGGATATTTTCCAAAAAAATAACCGCGATCGTCGCCGCCGAATATATTGACGGTTTTTATTCCGCCTATTGAACTTGAAGCGATATAATCGAGATATAAATCAAATTTAGCTATAGTGTCGGATTCGGTAAAATTTGAATGAGCGGCAATAACGCGTATATAAAACGAACCTTTTTTATATCCGTCGCTTTTTAACTTAATTATAATTTCCGTGTCGCTTATTCCGTTTGAAACGCCGGATTTTATTATAGCTTCGTTATTTGTTTCAAGATTTTTATAATAAAACGAATAATTAACGTTCGGCATCCAATTGACATATAAATATTTTCTGTTTTCGTTATACCCTGCAAAATCAAATACGGTTTTTGTTTCAATAACTATTCTCGAATTTTGAACCGGTTGATTTGTCGATGAATCCGATACTATTCCGGCGATATTGGCTCCAACATTTGCCGGAGATAAATACTGATTTAACGAGTAATCTAAAATATCGTTCGACAGGTCGATTTCAATTGCTGAATTTTGATACGTATATCCGCTTTTTATAAAGTGTAGAGTTAATGATCCGCTACGGAACGGCATACTGGCTTCTATTGAATACCTTCCCGAATTATCAGTCAAAACCGGAACCGCAAGCTCAGGTATAATTACTTCGACATTAGGTATTGGCAAATTAGTAAATTTATCTTTAACATAACCTGATATTGTAATATTAAAACTTTGTTCAGTCGCAAAAAGAAAATCATAAAATCCGTTTAAAAAACAACTCGTATCGGGAGCGCAATATAAAACGCCTCCAATATCAATAATCCGCGCCGTTGATTTATATTGCCAGTTTCCGTTATCGTCAAGAAAATATAAATATAATTTCTTTTTTGAATCATTAAAATAATTTTTCCAATCGCATAAATTTTTTGAAAGAGATTTTGCGCAAATCAAATCAACGTTTCCGTTCCAGTTTATGTCGGAATTTTTTAATCTCCCTTCGGCATAACAATCATTTATTTTCTTTTTTATTTCTATTTGTCCTCCGCATACTATATCGGGATTTTTATTCCTATCCAATATGAATTTATTACGGAAAGACGGCAGATTGTTTATATTTGCAATTTCATTATAAGCCGTGGCTAAAATTGCCGCTTCCAATCCGTTTACTGACCAGCCGTTTTGAACCGTAAGCTGAATTAATCCGTCGCCTGAAACAATAGTCGCCTGAGCCCCCGAGGAAGCAAGTTTTGGCGAAGTATTATTTTTTGAGGAATAATGCAAACCGCCGCTATTCAAAGTTGCCGGATTATTATCGGTTTCCTGTAATTTAAAATTACATACTATCGTATCATTGTTTTTATTGATTTTTGCGGTTTGAAAAATGTATCCGTTAATCATTACTTTTAAAAAATCTTCGTTATTCGATTTTAGAAGAGAACCGGCGTAGTTGCCGTTAGCGTCGCTGATTCCTATTGTGTCGCCGCTTTGATTAATAACAACTGCGCCGCCCACCGGTTTAATATTTCCTTTTTTTGAATAATTATATACTACTCCGTTTATGGAAGTTTTAACGTTAGGATTGCCTACTTCTGTAACTCCGGCTCTGTCTCCGTTATTTCCGCCGCAGTTTGAAAATAGTAATAATAAAACTATTAGAATATGATTAGTTTTTAAAACTTTTAGTTTCCATGTCATAATTTTAAATTTTTATTGTAGAATCTTTCACTAACGGAAATAATTGGAAATTTAATTGGTAAACAGTTTCGACTTTTGTATCGTTATTAACGATTTTAATTATCTCTTTACGGCATTCTTTGATTTTTTCGCGGATTTGGAGGAATTTTAATTTTGAAATTCCCATTGTCAAAGAAGTAATATCTCTGTCCTTGGCTTCAAATTTATCAATAGATTTCATACCGTTCAATATCATTTCTTTATGAAATCTGACAACTAAATATGAAGCGATTTGAGGGTCTGTGGCAAGTATTTTATTTGTTTGTTCATATTTGCCATTTTTATTTTTTCTTATCAAATCTAACGATAGAAGAAGTCGTATTGATTCCTTAACCTCAAGCGTTGTAATTTGCGGTTCTAAGAATTTAGCTATTTGTTCAACGGATAAATTTCCTTCTTGAATCGCGATTATTTCCCTAATAACGCAATGATACCATTTCGTAAAATATTCAATCTGTTCGCATAAAATTTTATTTGATTTGCAAAAACCGTTTGAATTTATCATTTTTTGATAATAAATATTTTTCGCGTCATTATCGGCGGTTTGATTAAAATACACCAAATTTTTAAAATAATCTTGTTCGGGTTCGCTTAACGCAAACGCTTTAGAAATTTTATAAATGCTTTCTTCTGTCAGATTTCTTTTTCCGTCAATTACAAGTTTAAAAAAACCTGAGGATTTAAATCCGGCTTTCATAGCAAATAATCTGTGAGAAAAATTTTTATCTTTTTTTTTAAACGTAGAAAATATATCGGTTAAAAATTTTCTGTAATCCAGATATTGAAAAATATTTATTTTAAAATTTTGCATAAGAAATCTACTCTTCAGAAATTGGTATTCGGTTTTTTTTATAACCACAAATTTTCTAATTATTATTCTACATTTTCCTTTTTTGTTTTTCAATATTTTTATTGATATTTTCGTTTTCAAAAGAAAACGGAAAATTCGCGATAAATTCAAATTATTTCGGATTAAAATTATATATTGAAGTCGGGGTTTCTATTTTGAAGCGATTTTTTTACAATTTCTCCATTCCGGAATAAGCGGGAGCTTCTATTTTTTTGATTATTTCCAGATTTGAATTGTAAAAAATATATTGTCCAAAACATGCGCGGACAAAATGTTCTTCGTCTATTTTTGTTAAATTCAAGCTGGACGATAAATGGCAATCAATTTTTTTTTCTTCGCCTGTTTTTTTATCAATAGAACATAAACTCGAATTATTGTAAACATATATTATATTGTTTTTTAGAGGAATCAAATCAGTTACAGAACTTATTTTATAAATTTTTTTGAATTCCATATTTAAAACATCGCAATCTACAGTCGACGCTCCAACTTCCCAAGCATCGGCTTTTCTGATTAAATATATTAAATTATCATCAATCTGTATTCTCAAAATTTTCTCCCTATTACATATATTATTATTAGAATTAACTAATTTATCATTTAAATATAAAAACCCCGAGCTTGCCCCGAATAACATATTTTCATTTAATGATTTAGAGCAAGAAATTGAAAAGTCAATGTTTTTTTTAGAAATTAGTTCGCCGTTATAATTGAATTCATATATATTTTTTGAATTTGTTGCAAATAAATGTTTTGTATTTTCATTTAAGAATAATCCGTTTAAATAAAAGTTTTCAGGCAAATCATATTCCGGCAAATCATATTTCATCAAATGATTCATATCATAATCAAATTTATGTATCTCGTATTTTCTAACTTTTTTAAATAAAAAAATCCAGAATATTTCGTTGTTTTCCCGTAGTATTGCGTGCGAACATATATTATTCAAAGAATAATTCTGAAATTTTATATTAATACTGCTTTCTTTAACAATATCATTTTCAAAATCAAAATCAAAAATGTCAAAACCATTATAGAATTTTCACGAATCTGCGCTAATAAAAATTAAAAATTTTTTGACAATTATAATTCATTCCGATACCGAATTATTATTGAATAATTCGGTAAAATCGCTTCATTTATCAAGAAATATCGGTTATTTACTTATATATTTTGATATAGACTCTTTATATACTTTAGATCACAAAATCAATCATTTCTTTCAATCGTTTTATGAAGTTCAATACAATAATTTTATTGAGCAAATACATTCAGAAATGTTTGCCGAAACATTCAAGGAATATGAACGATTTAATGTTAACATTTTAATGCAGTTTTCAGGTTAAAAAAAGATGACCAATATTGATTTGTTTTCAATAAATAACCCCCGCAATTGATTGCGGGGGTTATAAAAAAATCCAATAGATAAAACCGTTTAACGGTTTTATAAGAGTTTTGAATGGGAACAATTCTTATTTCTTTTTACTTTTACTCTTTGATTGTTTTTTAGTTTTTGTCGTATTGCTGATTTTAACTGTCGGCGAATTTTCGATTTCTTTCAAAGTTCCGTTTTTTCCTTTTGATTTAACAATGAAAACGCTTGTTCCAAGCGTGGGCGTGGTCGTGAATTTTTTAAAAGCCAATTTAAATTTTTTCTTTTTCGGCAGACTTGACAAATCCACTTTAACGGTTTTGCCGGATATCGACATCGAAGCCGACATTCCGCTATAATTGGTCAATATTACTTCTCCTAAGGCTCCGGAACTTGAGGTTGGAGAAGGAGACCAGTCGGAGGGAACAGTAATAGTTACCTGACCGCCGGACATATCTTCAGTCGCCGTATAATAGAAAGTCAGGCTGCTGAGTTTTTTATTAGGTTTAGCAGGCGTGGTTTTTGAAAATTTTGCGGTTCCGGTTCCGTCGACCGAAACTGCGCCTACGGGGTTATCAGCCGGAGGATTCCAATATTTTTTTAAGAAAGCGTCCCAGCCTGTAGCTTCGTTAAAGGAACTCGCTGGATAAGCCGAACCATCGGCGTTATTGTATGCTGTTTTTGTTTTAGGAAAAAATATTGCGGAACCGAAAGAATTAGTCCTTGCGCTTCCGTATTTATTTTCAATAATAGCCGAAGACAGAGCTGCCATAACCGAACTTGCTCCTGATAACACCGCGGGGTCTGTAACTCCTTTAGCCGATATGTTCTTCATAAAATGATATAAATCCGCGTGCGGATAGCCGTCGGATTCGGAGAAAGTTCTTGTGGCTTCCCTTGCTGTTTTGATTTTGGACCACTGATTAGCGGAAGCTATAAAATTTTTAATCGCAGTATGAACTGAGGAAATTTTAGTTAAATCAACGGCGCTTTGAGTTACTTCGGTTTCATTTCCTTTATAGTAATCATTATATTTAGTTACAATAATGGAACCGAGCGATTTAGCGGTCATTGAAGGATTAGCCGCAAGCGCAGTCATAATTAAATCATATGGCCAGCCGGCGCCAGGTTCAACTTCTTCCGAACCCACCATAACGTCCGCCAAATCTTTTACGTCCGTGGCAACCTCTATCATTCCCATAAGACAAGCGTCGAATCCGATTAAACTTAATTTTACGCCGCTTGAACTAATCGCGGATTTTACTTCTTTCATATATAGACAATCTTCGCCGTTTGAATCGTCCCAGCATATCGCTTTAACTATTTTTCCGGCTCTTGTTTTAGGATGTCTCCATCCGCCGCCGTGATTCCATAAAACAAGCGCGTAGTTTTTCGCGGGATAATTTTGAACAGCCCATTTAATAAAATCGGTTAAGGTATTGGGGTCGCCCATATTTTTTTCGCCTAAATTCTGTAAAGGCGTACTTTGAGGCGTGTCATTCTTTTTAATGTAAAATCTGCGCGTGTCGGTCCAATTTCCATAAGAACTGCTTTCGCCGGGGATTCGGTCAAATTGAACCACTATATTCAGATTGTCGTTTGAACCAACGCTTGCCATTTCATTGAAATCATTAATAGCGTCAGGTTCAAGATTGCAGTCGCCGTCCATATAAACCATCCATGTCCATTCTTTTGCTGCGCCGTAGACTAAAGAGGAAAAAATTAACGAGATAAGCATTGCCAATAAAATTATTTTTTTCATTTGTTTCTCCAAATAATTTAAATTTAATTAGCCATTATAGTATATACTATATTTTGAGTTTTGTCAACCGATATTTCTATAACACTCTATTTATCAGCAAGTTATTAAATATTTTAAAACACAACAATTTAACATTATTAAAAAAATTTAAATAAAATTAACGCATTGAAAATAAAGAATTTACAACAATAATCAAAATAATGCCTTGACAAAATCAAGAAAGCGGTATATATTTAAGAAAAAGAAGAAAAAGGGGAAAATTAAAAATTAGAGGAAAAAATGTTTTTATTGTCTTTTGTTGTTATTTATTGTATTTTTCGAAATATTTGATTTTACGCATTTTTGTTCTTGATTTTTTTTTGTTTTTTTATATTCTAAATTTATTATAGGTGGTTTTATGTGTAAAATAATGTTAAAAAAAATAATTTTAACCGTTGTTTTTCTTACTATATGCTTTAATTTTATGTATACGCCTTCCGTATCTGCAAAAAAAATTAAAAAACGGACTTCGGCTTCTTCAATAAAATTAAATAAAACGCCTGGCATTAAGTCTGCGGCCGCTCTCGCAATAACTCTGGACGACAATCAGGTGCTTTTTTCTAAAAACGCTTTTACGCAAAGAAGCATAGCTTCATTGACCAAATTAATGTCGGTATTGGTGCTTGAAGATTTGAAATTAGA
>DAINAU010000025.1:0-31826 GCA_036733285.1 bacterium | reverse complement strand
AGAAGTAGTTGCCGCAAATATTCCTATGTCTCCGGCTTTTTTCAAACCATATATGTTTAAAATTTGACCGAGCGCGTTTCCATCGCCGTCCACTCCGAATAATTCTTTTGCAAGATTGATTTCATTGATTCCTGCTGATTCAAAAGCTCCATAAACTTTTGATAAATCGTATTCAATGTTATTTTCAAATTCGATTTCAATAGCGTTTGCGCCAATAGATAAATTATTGGAAGAATAGGTTGTTCCATTAACAGTAAAAGTTTCAGGAACCGAAAAAATTCCGTTAAAATCGGAGCCGCTGATTTTTGTAATATTTGAATCTATTATTTTATTAGATGAAAATATGTTTTTAGTTGCTATTGTAGTATTATTGAGTAAATTATTTATGCCCGCATTAATGCTTTTTAATTTTTCAGATAAAGAATCAATGTTGTTAATTGTTTGTTCGTTATCGTTTATTTGATAATTGAATAAATTTGAAATAGAAGATTTAGCTTCGTCGAGCAAATCAAGGATTTCTTTATATGCTCCTTTTGAATAATCTATGCCTACGATGCCTTCCTGAAGGCTTTTTCTTACTCCGTTAATAGCGTATGTTAAATTATAGATAAAAGAAGGCATAACTGCCTGAAAATTTAAAGAAGAATCGCTTGAAAAGTTATCGTTATAACCTGATTTTGATAGTTTTGATTGTAAAATGCCGGAAATACGGGTTAATTGATTCTGTATATTAGAATTATTAGATACTTGATTTAAAGACATTTTCCCCTCCCTGTGTCTTGTCAATAATCAAAATCCTTTTATAGTTAAAATATACCAAACTTAATTAGATTTGTCAAGGGTTTTATTATTTATTTTTGTTGTTTTTTGTAACTATTCCAATGTTTTCTTTAGCGACGTTAAAACTATATAGTTTTTGATGATTTTTTATTTTCAAACCGTTTTAACGATTTTGAAGACCATAACTGAATAGATATGAAAAATTTCAGTTTTCTATTGCATTTTTCGGGTTAAATATATTAAAATACCCAAAATGAATTTATACTCGATTATTCCTGTTTACAACAGAAAAAATATTACATTGCAGTGCTTGAATGATTTAAAGAATCAGACATATAAATCTTTCGAAATAATCGTGTTTGACGATGGTTCAAGCGACGGAACAAAAGAAGCCGTTAAATCAGAACATCCCGACGTCATTATATTAAATGGAGATGGAAATCATTGGTGGACGCGGTCCGTTAATGAAAGCGTTAAATTTGCTATTTCTCAGAATGCCGATTATGTTTTAATTTTGAACGACGATGTCAGATTAGATAAAGATTTCATAAAAAAAATTATTGATTTATCTTCTGAATTTCCCGAGTCTATAATAGGAGCGGTTAATTATGATTTACATTCAGGCAGAGTATTGTTTGCGGGCGAGAAAAGAAATTGGCTATTTGCGTCGATAAAAAAAAATGCGGATATTTTTTCCGAATACGAATTGTCGAGTTTAAAAAAAATCGAGTCCGATTATCTGCCCGGACGGGGATTGATGATACCGGCGGAAGCGTTTAAAAAAATTGGATTTTTCGACGAAAAAAATTTTCCTCAGTCCGCGGCCGATTATGATTTTACCCTTAGAGCAAAAAAAAATAACATAGATTTATTCTGCAATGCGGAGATTAAACAATATTCCGATTCTAATAATCTCGGCGCCGCGAAATTTCCCGTTGATAAGTTTAAAAATATATTTCCATATACAACGAGTTTAAAGTCGGCGGGATGTTTGCGCATAAGATGGAAATTTATTATAAAAAATTGTCCTAAAAAATTTTTGACGGCTTGTTTAATATCAGACACCGGCAGAGTAGTTTTGGGATTTTTAAAAAAATATATAAAATTCAAACTGAATATCAAATGAAAAAAACCGCTTTATCATATTTTTTATTTTATCTTGCGGTTATGCCTTTGATTGACCAATTAAACTACAAGATTTACGGTAAAATCGGGGTTGATAATATTTTACTTATTTTATTGTTTTTAATAACTCTGTTGTCTTCAATCGTTGATAAGGATATTACTTATTTTGGCGGAAGAAAAGCCTATAATTCCATTAAAAATATTAATTTTTTCTTTTACGCTTTAATCTTTTTATACGGATTGGCTTTTTTTCTGCCTACGTATTCTTCGTTTCTTTTTGGAAGAAATCTAACTCCTTTTCAATTGACAATGGGACTTCGTTTTTTTCAAATGATTGTGGTTTTAATATTATCGGGCATTTTGATTGACACTTTTGAGGATTTGAAAAAATGCATTAGAGCTTTTTTTGCAGGAGCGTTAATTGCGGCAGTTTTTGGAATAGGTCAGGCGTTTAGAATTCAATTATTTTGGGATATTGCCAACGATTATTATTTGATAGGTAAAGCCCATCTTTCTGTTTATAAACATAAAATTAAGGTCTGCTCGTTCTGGCCGGAAAGCGGAAATACGTTTGGCTCTTATATGACTATGTCAATATTGCTTTTATTTTTATCCGGCAGAATTTTTATAAGAAATAAGGCGGTAATAACGATTTTATTTATTATTGGATTATTGATTTCCTTATCTTTTACGTCGATTATTTCGCTTGTTGCCGCGTCTTTTGTTATTTGGTTATTTTCATCAATTAGCGAATTTGCGCGAAAATATTCGCTTGCTATAATTAATTCATCGTTTTTTATTGTGATCCTGATAATAGGACTTTCTATTTTTTTTTCAGACAAAATTGAAAGCCGAACCAGCGCATATCTTAAAATCAGCGCCGAGAATCCCTTTTTGATTCGAGGACTGGATAGGCGCACGGTTTCATGGAAAGGATTTTGGAACGATGTTTCTAAAAGAAATATTTTAGAGATAATAATAGGAAAAGGCTATGCCTATTCAAGCGCTGCCGACAATTATTATATAGAACTCCTTGCGGCGGGCGGTTTTATATCGTTATTGCTTTTTATTGTAATTTTATCGCTGTTTTTATTTACAAGTTTCAACTATACTCATATCTACAAAAAAAGCGAAAATGATTTGTATTATATATTCCGTTGTATTTTCGGAATGGGAATAGCGTTGACTGTAATGATGTTCACAGGAAGTTATTTTTCATATTTGCCTACGGTTATGCCCTTGCTGATTTTGGCGGCAGCGTCAAAAAAAATATCGGCAAATTATGAAATATTGCATTTATAATCGGATTAAATTATTATGACTGAAAGTTCAGGTAAAAAAATTTTACATTTCACATACGATTATCCCACTGAATTTTCGCCTGAAAAAACAGCGGCAATTTCAAATTTAATAAATTCCGCCTCAAATAATATTTTTCATTTTGTAATAAACCTGAACAGGTCGAATTTTTTCGGAGAAGAAAAAATTTGTTATCAACCATCAAAAAAACTTGCCGTAATCAACGCTTTTGGATTGCCTAAAGGTTTGTTTTTTAAATATACAATCCGTAGAGCAATAAAAAATATTGAAAAATTCCGGAATGAAAACAATATTGGATTCGGCGATTACAATCTTATCCATTCGCACAAACTATGTTTTGAAGGTCCTGTGGCGTATCATTATTCTAAATTGTTTTCGATTCCTTTAATAGTATCGATAAGAACGTTTGATTTTCCGGTTTTAAAATACAGATTTGATTTGCGGAATATGTTTGAAAAAATTCTCGTTGTATCAAAAAAAGTATTGATAATATCGCCATGGATGGAAAATTCTCTGAGGCAAGTTTTTGGCGAAAAATTTTTTAATGAAATTTTAAAGCATAAAATCGAATGTATCGGTTCAATTATTCCCTCCGCCGGTCAAAACGCATTTATTGCGAATGATGAAATTGAAAATCGGATTCGTCTAAATTCTGATGTTTTTAAGTTTGTGATTATTATGAAGATTTCAGAATTATATATTAAAGTAAAAAATATTCGGCGCATTTTCAAGGCGCTAAATAAATTGAGTTTTAAATTTAAATTTGATATTATTGGCGGCGGCGACAGCGGTTCGATAATAAAATTAAAAAAAGTTATTGAAAAATATAAACTCTCTGATAGAGTTAATTTAATAGGATATATTGAAAATGAAAAAATTATTAATAAATTAAAGGAATACGACGCTTTTATTATGCCGAGTTATCCTGAAACTTTCGGAATGTCTTATATAGAAGCGTTATACGCCGGTCTGCCTATAATGTATTCGCATAAAGCCGGCGTATCCGGATTTTTTGACGACTCAATAGGAATTACGGTCAATCCTTTTGACGTAAATTCTATACTGAAGGGATTGAACAAAATAAAAAACAAGAATATTGAAATGAAAAAAAATGTTTATGATTTCGTGAAACGCGGCGGGTTGGAAAGGTTTTCTTCTGAAAAAGTTGGAGAAAAATATTTAAATATTTTAAATTCGACGGTCAAATAAAAATAATATGAAATGCATAATTTGCGGAAATATTGAATCGGACGTTTTGTTGCCTACGGGCAAAGCGCAATCTAAATCAGTGTTAAAATGCGGGAATTGCAAATTAATGTTTCTTGATAATGCGGACGATTACAGCGATTTGGAACGATTGCGCGAATTTGAAAATTCTGAATTACCCGCTATAACGGAACAATACGCTGAAAAACAGATTTCGCAAATTTCAGATTATTCAAACATTGCGGATTTTATTTTTTTAAAAAAAAAAGATTCCGCTAAAATTTTAGAAATCGGCTCGAATACCGGAGCTTTTTTAAATTTTTTGAAAAATAAAGGTTTTGACGCGACAGGTCTTGAGCCAAACAAAAATGCCGTTGAATACGCCAAGCAAAATTTCGGATTGAATTTGATTAATTCGGATTTATTGTCAGCCAAATTCAAGGATTCCGAATTCGACGCGGTTATAATGCTTCACGTTATCGAGCATTTAAAAAATCCTAATATCGAATTATCCGAAATAAAAAGAATTCTTAAACCGGACGGATTGCTGATTATTGAAACGCCGTCTTTTGATTCGATGATTTTTAAGATTTTGAAATCAAGAGAAAGAAGCATTAGATGCAAAGGCCATTTATTTTTTTTTACGCCGGATACGCTTGAAAAACTATTGGTAAAAAACGGATTTGAAAAAATGCGTCTTGATTATACCGGCAGAACATTGACTTTAGAACGTTTTATACATAATATAGGAATAATAAGCGGCAGTCAAAAATTGAAAATTATTATTTTGAAAACGGCGGAGTTTTTAGGTTTGAAAAAAATTAAGTTTAAAATTAATCTGAAGGATATGCAGAGAATTTATGCTAAAAATACTAAAAGGATTTAATTTTTTTAGAAATTATTTTTTAAATCATTATGCGATAAAATACGGATTATTTCTTCCCAAACCGGTTCAGGTCTATTGGAATATCACGGATAACTGTAATTTTAAATGCGTTATGTGCGGCAGATGGCGAAATAAAGCCGATATTAATTCCGAGGTTACGGTTGAACAAATGAAATCAGTAATTGACGAACTTGCGGAATGGGGAGTTTTTAAATTTGGAATAACCGGCGGCGAACCTTTTACCAGAAAAAGTAAAACATTGGAAGTAGCCGAATACGCTTCATCTAAAGGATTATGGACGCACATAGGAACCAATGCGTTTCTTTTGAATATTGATATTTTAAAAAAATTGAAAGAAATAGGAATAGGTCATTTGTCTATATCAATAGACGGGGACGAACAAATTCACGATGCGATAAGAAATCAAACCGGTTCTTATAAAAAAATTATCGAGGTATTGGAATGGGCAAAAGAATTTGGAACGCAAATAAAAATAAATACGGTATTAACGTCGAAAAATGCGGAACATATTATTAAAACAGTAGAGCTTGCAATCGCTAATAAATATCCGATTTTCATTCAGCCGTTTAATCCATATGATTCAAGTATTTTAATGGGACAAACTCAAAAGAGTTTAGCGGAACTTGACGGCAATTGGATTTCAGAATCGCAGAATCAAGTTCTATCCAAAACCATTGAAGCGATTATTTTAAAGAAAAAACAATCCCCGGAATTAATTATTAACGATGTTGCGCATTTAAAAAATATATTGTCTTATTTTCAAAATCCGGTATCAATATATTCTAAATGCGTTACAGGTTATAAGAATATTCAGATTTCATCCGCAGGCGACGTAATCGCCTGCTGGAATTTTAATAAACCTATCGGAAATATTAAAACTGACTCCTTGAAAAAAATATGGTATTCCGAAACGTTCTGCGGCGTCAGAAAAAAAATGGATAACTGCAAAATTCTTTGCATATCAGGATGCCGTTTTTATCCGGCGCCGCTTAAATTGCTAAGCTCGGGAAATATAAAATTATTTCTAAAAGGAAATAGAAAATAACGATTTTTGAATTATGAAAAAGGTTAACTCGAATGTTTGTATGATAGTTCACGAGTATTATCCGAAAGATTTCAGGGTAAGACGCGAATCTGAAGCGCTCGCAGAGGCGGGATACAATGTAAGCGTCATATCATTGCGCAACAAAAACGAATCGAATTTTGAAATATATAACGGCGTGGAGATTTACAGAATGCCGGTTTGCCGACACAGAGGCGCTCCATTATACGTTTATCTGTTCGAGTATTTAACGTTTTTTATATTCGCCGGAATAAAATTATCTTTATTGCATTTTAAAAAAATTTTTAAAAGCGTTCAAGTTCATAATCCGCCTGATTTTCTTGTGTTTTCAGCTTTGATTCCGAAACTGACAGGCGCGAAAATCATAATTGATATTCATGATAAAACATCCGAACTTTTTAAATCCAGATTCGGAACAGGATATAAGAAGAGGATTGTATTTTTTATAAAATTTATTGAAAAATTATCCGCGGCTTTCGCGGATAAAATAATAACCGCGGTCAACGTTTATAAAATTGATTTTATAAAATCAGGAGTTCCAGCCGGCAAAATCGAGGTTATTTTGAATACTGCTGACGAAAAATATTTTAGCCCGACCGTTCAGAATAAGACAATAAAACTCGCCCCTGATATAAATATTAAAACGGATTCAATCCTTCTGAAATTATTTCATCACGGAACTCTTGTTAAACGTTACGGTTTGGACGTTTTAATCAAAGCCGCCGGTTTGCTGAAAAAAAATAAAATCAATTTTGTTCTCGATATTTACGGAGAAGGAGATTTTTATTCCGAACTGAACGCTCTCGTTAAATCTTTGAATCTTGAAAACAACGTTTTTTTTCACGGTTTTATAATGCTTGATTATCTCGCTGAAAAAATTGCCGCAGCTGATTTATGCGTTGTCCCAAACAGAAAAGATTTGTTTATGGATTCTATTCTGCCGACAAAACTTCTTGAATATATTTTAATGGAAAAACCGGCGATTGTATCGCGGACAAAAGGCGTTGAAGAATATTTTTCGGATAAAGAAATAACATTTGTCAAACCAGATTCGCCTGAAGATTTGTTTGCGGCGGTTATGTCGTTTGTAGATAATAGAGAGCCGCATTTAAAAAAAACCGCAGCCGCAAAACAAAAGTATTCTGAAATAGAATGGAAAACGCAGAAAGAAAAACTTATTGATTTTTATAGGTTTCAAAGCGCCACAAAAAATATTCTTGCCGTAAATGAATGAAATTTATTGATAAGATACTAAAAATATCCGCGGCATGCCGCGAAAAAAATCTAATCAGAAAAAATATTGGTTATTGAATTATTCGGCGAATATAACTATAATCTGACAAATGCAATAGAATTTTTCGGGCGCGGTGAAGTTTTCTTGAAAATATATTTGAATAATTATATCGGAGGCAAACGTGGGCATACCAAATTCATTAGTTTATGTGATAAATAGAGACGGCGAAACCGTTAAATATGATATTTCCAAAATAGCCAATGGAATCAAAAGAGCGATAATAGACGTTGAAAACGCTACCGAATGGATAGCCGAGAACAGGGCAAAAAAATACGCGGAAAAAATACATAAAGAAATATTTGACAGATTTTATAACTTTGATTTTATTATGGGCGAGTTTGTGAAGCTATATTGCGGTTTTAACGCGGAAGAACGCGAAACGCGGTTGGAAAACGCTTTGTTAACCGAACGTTTGTCAATAATTCTTTTAGAATCATTTGCGGAATTTAAAAAGACAAATCCGAAAGAGATTAATAAATTTATCGAGGAACTCAACGTATTTATCAAAGAAAATATTGAACGCTCCATAAAAACATTAAGCAGAGACGCCGGATTTTGTTTAGAAAATTTATCCGGAAAAGACACTATTACGATTGGAGATATTATTCATAAAGTAGCCAAAAAATTAATAATGGAGGGTTTGAAAGAAGAACATTATTTTCCCAAGACAAGTTTTGTTTTAGACGTAGTGGAAGACATATTGAAAAAAATCGGAGAAATCGAATTGGCGGAAGGATTTATGATTTTCCGCGAGGGGATTAATAAATTGAGGTCCGGAGATATTTCAAAATATCAATTCACAAATAACGGAATACACAGAGAGATTTGTTTGAAAACAATTGAATGGAATATTGAAAACGAATGCGAAAATATTTTTTCGTTGAACGATTGGATATATGGAAAATCGGGCAAAAAGATTGAAGATTTGATAAATTTATCTGAGGAGAGATATAAAACAGACGTAAGAAAAACCGCGAAAAAAATTATTGATAGAATAGACGACGTAAAAATAGTCATAATAGCCGGACCTTCAAGTTCAAATAAAACGACCACAACATTGATTATAAAAAACGAGTTGGGAAAATCAGGTTTGAAACTCAAACAATTAAACGTCGACGATTATTATAAGAATATCGACGCACAACCGAAAGACGAATTCGGAGATTTTGATTTTGAAATGCCGGAATCTATTGATATAGAATTGCTAAACAATCATTTCACGGAACTGCTAAACGGCATGGTTATTAAAAAACCGAATTTTAATTTCAAAATAGAGCGTAGAGATTCATATTCCGATTTTTATCTTGAAAAAGACGAAATACTTTTAATTGACTGTCTTCATGGATTATATAAAAATATGACTGCTTCAGTTCCGAGGAACAAGAAATTCAGCGTCTATATAGAATCAATGAACATCATAAGAAATACGGACGGGGCATATACGAGATGGACTGACGCGAGAATGTTGAAGAGAATGATACGCGACGTTCAATTCCGCGGATATGACACTAAAGAAACATTGGCGCATTGGCCTTATGTAAGAAAAGGAGAATTAAAACATATTATTCCCTATATTTTTTCAACCGACGCGGTGATAAATTCCGGATTGCCGTATGAGCTTCCGGCGTTAAAAACGGCTTTGACAAATATATTTCCCGATAAAAAATTTATTGAGCAATTAAGAATAGAAGGCAGATTGGATCCGTATATAAGAGGCATAAGAATCCGGAATCTGCTTGAAACTATCGCGCCTTTGGAAAATCTCGATTTGGTTCCGAAAACTTCTCCGCTCCGCGAGTTTATCGGAGGCAGCGTTTATTCGCTTGCCCATAACTAATAAAAAACCGTTTAAGAAAAAAAGATTTTCTTTTATTGAGGACGCAAATCAATTGCGGGATTTATAAAAATAATACAAAAACTAAAACCGTTTTAACGGTTTTAATAGCGTAGCGTAGTAACACTAAATTTTATTTTTCGTCGATTTCGAAAAATTGTTCAGACAGCATAGAATACTTGATTTAGACAATTTTTCAAAATCTTAAAAACATATGATTTACGGCTGAAGCCGTAAATTTAAAAAGTTTTCGGGCTTTTAGAAGTTTTAACAAGCATACATCTACGTTTTAGAAAAGGGCGGTTTTAAAGAAACCGTTTAACTTAACGTTTAATGCGCTATCCGGGTTGAAACAATTTCTGATTACGCTCAAAAATAAGGATTCTGAAAAGTTATATTGACTTTTATATATAATATTTATATATTGAAATGTAAAAAATGAAGATGTTGCGCGTTTTTTAGCGAATGAGCGAAAAAATTTCCGCAATGATTTTGGAGGAGAGAAATGATTGGCAAAAGTATAAGATTGGAAAGAATAATCGATAGGAATACAGGCAAATCAGTTATAATTCCTATGGATCACGGTTTTTCTGTAGGTCCTATAAAAGGGCTTGAAGATATGAAGACTACTATAAATTCAATAGCCGCCGGCGGCGCCAACGCTATCATTCTGCATAAAGGAATAATAATGAACGGACATAGACGGCGCGGAAAAGACATTGGACTAATCATCCATTTGTCTGGCAGCACGTCGATAAGCGCCGACCCGAACGCAAAAGTTCTCGTATGTTCAATAGAAGAAGCTATCAGACTTGGCGCTGATTGCGTGTCGATACATATTAATTTGGGAGCCGATACCGAAACTAAAATGCTTGAGGATTTCGGATTTGTATCAAAGAAATGTATGGAGTGGGGAATGCCGCTTCTCGCTATGATGTACACCCGCGGTAAAAATATCAAGAATGAATGCGACGCGGATATTGTAAAACACGCCGCGCGAGTCGCTGCCGAAGTCGGCGCCGATATAGTTAAGGTGTCTTACACCGGAAGCGAATCGAGTTTTAAAAAAGTTATTAAAGGATGTCCTATACCTGTAATGATAGCCGGAGGCGAGTTTATTGACAGCGAAAAAGAATTTCTTGAAGTCGTGAGTTCGGCGATTAAAGCGGGAGCCGCCGGCGTTACGATAGGACGCAACGCGTTTGAACATAAAACGCCGGAAAAAATGGTAAGAGCCATCACCGCGATTGTTCATCAGAAAAAAAGCGTAAACGAAGCTTTGAAAATATTAAATTGAAATTAGAAACAAAAATTAAAAAAGAGTAAATTGAAAAATGAAAAAACTGATTTTGAAACTCGCCGGAAAGTGGAATAAGGATTTGGCTACTTTCGCAATCGAAAAAGGAATCACAACTTTTTTTTCCAGCCGGGAAAACGCCGTGAAATTAAGAGAACTTGCAAAACTTGAAATCATCGGCGATTTTCAAGAAGCGGATAAAATTATCGGAAAAGATTGCGAATATGCGGTTATAAAAGATAAATCGGACGAAATAAAAACTGTTGAAATAGCGCGGCAAAAAACCGTTATCGTCAAATTGTCGAACTGGAAGGTTATTCCAATAGAAAATATTATAGCTCAAACCGATAATATAATCGTAGAAATCGGAAATTTTGAAGAAGCTAAATTATGCGCCGGAATTCTTGAGAAAGGAGTTCAGACGTTTGTTATTGACAATTCCGATGTGAACGAGATTTCAAAAATCGCCGGATATTTTTGCGGAACCGAAGCCGTATTGCCTTTGACCGACGCGGAAATAATTTCGGTAAATCAGCTTCCGATGACCGACAGAGTCTGTATAGACTCCTGCAATTTAATGACGGCGGGCGAGGGTTTTCTTATCGGTTCGTCAAGTCAATGTATGTTTTTAGTTCATTCGGAATCCATTGAAAATCCTTATGTGGCGGCGCGTCCGTTCAGGGTCAACGCTGGAGCGGTTCATTCGTATATTATGCTGCCCGGAAATAAAACAAAGTATCTTTCGGAATTAAAAGCCGGAGATGAATTGCTGACGGTTTCATTTGAAGGCAGAATAAAACTCAACGTTACCGGCCGGGTTAAAATCGAAAAACGTCCGATGCTTCTTGTAAATGCGAAACATCAGAACAGGGAATTTTCCGTAGTATTGCAAAACGCCGAAACAGTGAATTTGACTTCAACCGATGGAATTCCGGTTTCAGTCTCAAAACTGAAATCGGGGGACAGGGTTAAATGTTATGTTGAAAACGCGGGCAGACATTTTGGAATGAGCATAACCGAAACTATAAACGAAAAATAATGAAATGAAAATCAACCGGGAAATTATTTTTAAACTTAATTTGAAAGAAGACGAATTGGAAAACTCCAAAACGGCGATAGAAACTCTTTTAAAAACTTTTATAGACGAATGGAGGTATTCTCAAAAAATAATTGACTTGAATAAAATTATCGAATCGAATAATTCTATTTATGAAATACGATTCAATATTTATTATACGCCGGTCAATGAAACCGCAAAAGGAATTATTGTAACCGGATTTGGAAATTCAAAATATGAAAGTATGTTCGATTCTACCGCGATTCAAATGCAGGAGTTTTTAAATAAGAATAATTATACTTATGAAATATTCGCTCCGGTTGAAAAGATGTCCGTAGGATTCGAAGAGTTCCATTCCGCGATAGACGATATAGAAGAAGAACTTTCAAAATTTAAAACAATTGACGATTCCATAAAAGTAAAACTGTCGTATGAAATAGACGGCATATTAAAAAAAATGGATTATGTTCTTAACAATATCAAAATCATAGACGATAGAATATTGTCTTTTATTAAAGAATACAAAATCAAACTCGGCATGCACAAACAGACGGACATAGCGATTCAGAAACAATATGAAAAAGCCATAGATTCCGCAAAATTATTATTGAATAAAACAGATAAAATCCAAACCGATCAGATAATTCATTTTAGGGAAGGCAGCGGATATTTTGATTTGGGAATGTTTGACAACGCTATTGACGAATTTCAAAAAGCCCTTGAATTGAAACCGGAAGACGTTAAAATAATGAATAATCTCGGATGGGCGTTTTTTTTAACCGACAAATACGATAAAGCTGCGGAGATTTTCGAGAATGTGATAAAACTGGACTGCGATAATATTTTTGCGAACAACGGATTGGCGGCTTCGTATTTTAATAATAAACGCTACGAGGAAAGCATTGAGATTTTCAACAAGGTTATTCAATTGTCTCAAGACGCGGAATCGGTTTATTTCGCGTATAATAATTTGGGTCAGGTTTATTTGCTGTTAAACGATTATGAAACAGCTATAAAAAAATATCAAAAAGCAATTGATATAATTCCGGACAAAACCGACGCTCATTATAATCTTGCCAATATTTATTACAATCTCGGTTTGTTTAACGAAGCGATATACGAATATAATATTTGTCTTGAAATTAATCCGGACGACGTTAAAGCTGAAGCTTTTAAACTTACAGCGGAAGGGCAGATTTTATTGAATGAGAATATGATTGAAGATTCGATAGCGAAATTTAAAGAAGCCATTGATAAAGGCATTGCGGAACCTTTGTTTTTCAATAATCTCGGAGCCGCATACGAAAAAGCCGGCGATTATTTTAAAGCGATAAAGAGTTTTAAAAAATCCATTGAAATAAATCCCGATTATCAGATAGCGTATGTGAATCTCGGTTATATAAGCGACAAACTTAACGAACTTGAAGAGTCGAAAAAGTATTATAAAAAAGCGATAGACTTAAAACCGGACGATATTATCTCTCTGAACAATCTCGGCTGGGATTTGTATCTTTTAAGAAGTTTCGACGAATCCGAAAAATGTTATCTGAAAGCGTTGAAAATTAATCCGCATAGTTTGACGACTTTGAATAATCTCGGATGGCTGTATATCAAAATGGGCGAATACAATAAAGCGCTTGGAGTTTATCAGACAGCGCTTGAAATCGACCCGAATAACGCGATGTCGTATAACGACATAGGATTTTTATATTACAAAAAAAATATGCTCGATAAAGCTATTCTCGAATTGAATAAATCAATCCGGTTAAACACCGACCGGCTTGCAATGACTTACGCTTATTATCATCTCGGTCTTGTTTATTTGAAAAAGAAAATGAAAGACGAAGCGATTGCGTCTTTTCAAAAATCAATTAAGTTAGACGAATTTTATATTCCGGCGCATTATCAACTTGCAATCGTTTATAAGAATACGGACGAGTTTATTCTATCGTTGAAAATGTTTGATAAATGCATTTCATTGAACCCAAATTCGAAATACGCGGCAAAAGCCAAAGAGCAAATAAAAAAATTAAATTTAATTTTAAAAGAAGAGGTAGAAAATTGAAAATTATTGACCAAAGAGTAGCAGTTCTTGTCGACGTGCAAAATATGTTTTACTCGGCAAAAAACAAATACAACGCAAAACTTGATTTTGAAAAACTTCTTGACACAGTTGTTTTGGGAAGAAAATTAATTCGGGCTATAGCTTATATTGTTCAAACAAGAGATATAGACCAGTCCGGATTCATAAATCTCCTTAAAAATAAAGGGTTTGAAGTAAAATCTAAAATCTTAAAACAGCGGGCTGACGGTTCGGCAAAAGGAGACTGGGATATGGGGCTCGCAATAGACGCAATATCCATAGCCCATAAAGTGGACGCCATAGCGCTCGTAAGCGGAGACGGAGATTTTACCGATCTGGTAAACCATCTTAAAGCCTCCGGAGTTCGGGTGGAGGTTCATTCATTTATGACAAGCACGGCTGAAGAATTGATTAATTCGGCGACCGAATATTTCGCGCTTGATGAAAACCTGCTTATGCCTTTTAAGAAATAAATATAATATGACGTTTGTTTCAAATTTTATTAAATATCGCGAACTGCTGATAAATCTGGCGGTTAAAGAAATAAAGGTGAAATACAAGAGCGCAATACTCGGATTGTTATGGGCGTTGATTGTTCCAATAACTATGATGCTTGTATTTTTGTTTATTTTTTCAACGATATTCAATATCAAGGAATTGACCGCGGTATATCTTTTGGCGGCTTTATTTCCCTGGATTTTTTTGAATTTATCAATAAGTTCGGGAGTTTGCTGTTTTGTAGATAACGCTAATATAATCAAAAAGGTTTATTTCCCGAGAGAGTTAATTCCCGTTTCAATAACGCTTTCCAATTTATTTAATTTTGTTTTATCGATTTTGATTTTAATTATTCTATCCCTTGCGTCCGGTTATAAAATCGGGTTTTCAATCTTATATCTTCCGGTTGTTATTATTATGCAGGCGCTGTTTGTTTCCGGAATAGTTTTGATTTTAAGTTCTTTATTCGTATATTACAGAGATATAAAATATTTTACCGAGATACTTTTAACAATATGGTTTTACCTGACTCCCATTTTCTACGACCAGAAATTAATCAGAGGTTATTCGGAAACTTTATTTAAATTATTTTTGCTGAACCCGATGACCGGCCTGATAGTTATGTATAGGGACATACTGATGTATGGAAGTTTCCCTTCGATATATCTGACCGGATTCACATTTTTTTTATGCGTTGTTTTTTTTATCGCCGGTATGGCGTTAAATTCAAAATTAAGCGGTTTTTACGCGGATTATGTCTGATAGCTCGGAAATAAACGTTGCCGAAAGTATTCTTGGAAAAAATTTTGTTCCGGAATTTATAAATTATTTGCGGGATGAAAAGAATTATTCCGAAATGACGTTAAAGTCTTATAAAACCGATATTCTAAAATTGTTTCTTTATCTGATTGAAAAAAACGGCGAAATAAAATTGACGGATTTGTCTTACAGAACATTGCGCGATTTCTTAAGAACGCTTGAATATAAAACCGTTAACGGCGAAAAATACAACCGGAACACTTTACTGAGAATTTTGTCCGGTGTAAAAACATTTTTTAAATTTCTCTTATTGAAAAATCACATTAGCCGCAATCCCTCTAAAAACGTTTCGTCTCCTAAAAAAGAAAAATATATTCCTGAATTTATGTTCGAAAACGAACTGGAAGATATTCTGAAAATTCCCGATAGAAACGCTCCGCTGGGAATGCGCGACTATTTAATTATGGAATTTCTTTATTCGACCGGAGTTAGAGTCGGCGAGCTTGTTAATGTTAAAGTTATGGATTCCGCGGGAAAAGACGTTTTAAGAACGCTTGGAAAAGGTAAAAAAGAAAGAATGATACCTATTGGAACGGTGTTAAAAAAAACGATTTACGATTTTCTTCCTTATCGCGCGATGTTTCTTCAAAAATTAAATAAAGACGACAATGAATATTTGTTTTTCAACAATAAAGGCGACAGACTTTCCGATAGAGGCGTAAGGCTGATAATTGAAAAATATATTTTAAAATCGGCGACGCTTAAAAACGTGACGCCTCATACTTTCAGACACACGTTCGCCACTCATTTATTAAATAGAGGCGCCGATATAAGAGCCGTTCAGGAATTGCTCGGACATTCGAGTTTATCCACCACCCAAATATATACTCACGTTACAACCGAACGCATCAAAGACGCTTATAATAAATTTCATCCAAGAGCGTAATAAGTCTTTTTTAGCAATAAAAGCGAAACGGATTGGATTTTAGTTGTTTAAGTGAAAAATAATGCTTTTGAAAAGCTAATAAAATCAATGTTTTTCCTTACTTCCAGCGCTTTTTCAAAATTTTAATGCGGTTTAGGTTAAAAACAAATCGAATTGCTAAAAAAACCAAAATTATTTTACTGACATCTCCTGAACGAACATTAAAAAATGAAATTTTTTTGAAGAGAACTCTATCGGGAAAAATATCTATTTTTTGTTTGAATTTTTTTTCAGTTTTTGTAAAATATAAAAAATAGACGTTTGAAATTTTATTTTATGAAACCGATAAATGTATTATTAGTTGACGATTCAAAATTTATGCGGGATTCTTTGACCCTGCTTTTGTCAGATATTCCAATAATAAAAATTTGCGGTTCTGTTTCAAACGGAATCGACGCTATATATTTTGTAAAAAACAATTCGGTTGATATCATAATAATGGATATAGAGATGCCGAAACTCGACGGAGTCGAGACTACAAAAATTATTATGAAAGAAAATCCCAAACCGATAATACTGCTTACGGCAGCCGACAGGAAACACAAAAAAACCATAGAAGCATTAATTAACGGCGCGGTGGATTTTATTCAAAAACCCGGCGGTTCGTCAAGAAGTTTTGATTTGATAGAAGTCAAAGACAAAATAATTGAAAAAATAAAAAACGCTATAATAACAAATTTTTCAAGAAAAACCTCCGGCATAAAAGAAACTTCCGACAGAACAATAAGCAGATATTTCAATTTAATATTAATAGGAGTATCTACAGGCGGCCCCGGAACGCTTGTGAGAATTCTTCAATCATTGCCCGCTTCATTTGAGATTCCAATACTGATAGTTCAGCATATACGCGAAGGATACACTTCGGATTTAGCCGAATCATTATCAAGGAATTGCGCGATTCCAGTAATAGAAGTCAACGGTTATAGCTCTATGGAAAAAGCCGTTTATATCGCAAAAGCCGGATTTCATCTTGAACTAACCGGAGAGGGAACTCAAATTAAATTGTCAAAATCAGAAATACGAAGCGGGTTTCGTCCTTCGGTGGACGTATTATTCGAGTCCGCTTCTGAAAAATTCAAAAAAAAAATTCTTGGCGTCGTATTGACGGGAATGGGAAACGACGGGACGGACGGATGTAAAAAACTCATTGAAAAAAATCATACTGTTATAATACAGGACGAATCGACCAGCATAGTATGGGGTATGCCAAAAGCGGTTTACGAATCCGGATTTTATACGGCGATGTATCCGCTGGAAAAAATCGCTCAAACAATATCAAACTTGAAATTGCCGCCGGTTTAGTTTTTCAATTAAAATGACGATCTCCTTTTATAGCTTCCTTGATATTTAAATTATAAAATGTTTTATGGCTGATTTGACTTCTATCATATTATCAAAAATTCTTCAATACAAATTACCAAGATATTTGAAATATATTGATGAAACATTGAATTTAATCGATAAAAACGGACTAACGGATTATATCGAGTTTAGTCGCATATCATTTCCTTGTTTTCAAATCGATTCGAATGTTTTAATAAAAGACTGCGTGGGCGGTTTGAATATAAACGAAGCCAAATTTGAATTTCAATTTTCAAATTATTACTTAAATAAAGAAATACATTTTAAAAAGACTTTTAGCGGAGAATACGATCCTTCGATAAAATTTAAAATAAACGACGTAAATACGCGAAATCATTTTACCTGCGCTCTTATCGATTATGTCATACAAAAACAAACTGAATATTTATTATACAAAAATGAATTGGTCGGCAGATTTTTAAATATGGCGGTAATAGAAACCGATATTAATCAGTTTTATAAAATGCCGTTTTATTTTGATATGTCGAGGATTTCGAGAATGCTTGGAAACGTGAATATTATGTTCGACGATAAAAAATTAAATTTAAAAGATTTGTTGTTTGCCAATAAAACGATAATAAAATCGGTTATGGAAAATATAATTAATTGGGAATTATTCGATATAATGAATTTAAAAATCAAAAGAAGCTATACGGACGTTCAGTTGAAACAATTAATTAATTCTCAGTTAAATTCGAATTATACTCGAAGATACATTGCAAAAATAAGAAGTTTATACGGAATTCCAACAGCCCGGGAACGGGGAAAATTTTTGGAATTTCAACTATTTTCTTCGATAAAATATTCTTTGAAATATTGCTATGAAAAAGAAATAGTAAAGAAACAAACTCCTAATGTCTGCGGAGTTTATGAAATTCATTTGCCTTTTGACAAATCGGTAGAATACGCTAAAAGCGAAAGTTCTTTGATCTACATAGGTTCGTCTAAACAATTGAAAAGCAGACTTCTTGAACATTTCAATTCGGACAAAAATAAATTGTTATACGAATTGATAGGCGGGAATCAATGTTTTTACAGATTCGCGGTTACGGATGAAAATTACGCTCAAATAGAAAAAAAAATATACGACTATTTTAAATCTTTATACGGACAGCCGCCTTTATGCAATAAAATAAGTCCGTCGAATCATCAACCTGAACAGAGCGATTGCGAAGCGGTTTAAAAGGGCGCGTTTAACCTGAAAACTGCATTAGAATTTTGAAAAAGCGCTGGAAGTAAGGAAAAACATTGATTTTGAGCGCTTTTTCAAAAGAATTAATTTTTACTTGGCAGTTTTCAGGTTTTTAGAAGTTTTAACAAGCTCGTATATATGTTTTGAAAAACTTCACTTTTTTTATTGCATTATTCTGGTTTAATGTGTTCTGTAGTCGGGAACGGTATGGGAAAAGCAGAACAATTTCTGAGCGCTATTTCTGTTATTCTAAATCGTTAAAACAGATTTGTTCATGTTATTTAGAAAAATAGCAGCATATGATATTCCTTATGTATTGTTCGTCGGTAAGGGCGCTTTTTATATCAGGCGGAGTTTTCAAAATAAAATCAATATCGTCCGCTATATTTTTATAGATGAGTATCCTTGATTCGGGAATTAATGATTTCCTTCTTAAAATAGATTCGATGGCAAGTTCGATTTGATTACCGGATAATTTTTGTTTTACCCTGCGCTCAAAACCTGGAATTTTCATGAAAGCGTTGTATTTATCTTCAGTTATTTGTTTTACGTCCGGCATTATTGTTTTCGCTTGTCTTATAACGATTGTATTAGCCGCTATATCTCCGAGTCTTTGATTAAATTTTGAAAAAAAATTAAACGTTCCTCCAATCAAATAAAAAAACGGCAGCATATCGACGAATCGTAAAAGATTTCTTAAAACAATTTGATAAAACATAATTTTGCCAGTATTTTTGTCTATAACTCTTAATGAAAACAATTTTTTCCCTATAGTCTGACCATTCCAGAACCATTCGGTAAAAATACTATACCCTATTGAAATAATAAAATAAGATATTATCATTATAGCTTGAGCTAAGTCGGCGTTGATAAAACTAATAAAAGAAATAATTTTATTTAAAAAAAAGTATGAGGTTAAAATGACAAAAAAATCTATGAGCCATGCAAGAAATCTTATTATGGTTCCCGCAAGCGGAATAGAAAATTCCACTCCTTCCCGGGTAACAATGACAATAGAATTTATATTAACCGCGTATAACATAGCTTTTTCGGTTTATCCGGCTTATACTGCTGCCGCATTAAACTATTTATAATTTAGTATAAAACGCCGTTTTTGGACAAACTAATTTCGACGCCCGAATAATTAAATATTAATTTATTATCATGTATCCGGCAGTTTGTCAGGAGTTTGGCGTTTAAACCAGAACCTTGTTGTTCTGGAAATAGTGAAATCGTATCTCCGGCAATATTGAAACTTCCAGTCGTTTCCGGCGTTTGCGGTTCTATAAATCTGAAAGAACAATCGCTGTAAAGATATAAGGAATAATCCTGATTTTGCCAGAAACCCGCCATTCTTCCGTCGGCAATATTAATGTCCGCCGATTGATTGGAATAAACTCCTTTGTCGATATTGAAGCAGGCTACCGAAAAAGAAACAGAATCGGAATTTTCGGTTGCGGGTATATTCCAATTAACATATCCGGTCAAAGGATTTATTTTCATTCCGGAGGGAAATTTCGATAGAGAATACAGAACATTTCCCGACGCATCGCAATTCGCGGAATATTTGTATGAAAATCCTTTGAACCCGGTAGCTGGCGGAGTGGAAATAATCTTGATTTCGTAATCGTCTAATGTGAATTTTCTCAAGTCAGACCAACCGGAATTAATATCCGGATTGGTCAGTTCATAAATTGAAGTCAATCTGTAATAATAAACGCTGTCGGAATATAAGCCGGGCAAATTTATTTCAATATTAGAAAACAAAACAATAGTATCGTAATTCATTTTTTTTAAAGAAAACTCCGTATCAGAAGAAATTTGAAATCTGACAATTTCCGAGTAATCGTTTCTATTAAAAGCGAATTTCAAGGAATTTTTATTTAATGCGTCATTGTCAAAGGGGAAAATAATGTCCGGAGTCTTTAGAATTTTTTTCGCAAATTTCGTTTGATTTCCCGGAATCGAAAACTGTATTAATCCGTTGTATTCTGAAAAATATAAATAAATATATTGATTTCCATTTGAAATAGAAGGCGGAATTTTTAATTCGACTATAATGACATTGCCGAAATTTTCTAAGTTTTTAACGTTATTGTAGAATCCGGTAATTTGAGATTCGAAAACCAATCCGTTATAATTTGAAATGAATTTTTCGCCGATAGAGCCGGTATTTGAAAAAAGTTTTACCGGAACCGGAAAGTCTATAGTAGTATTTTCATTATAAAATTTTGAAATATAGAATCCTCCGGATTTTTTTAAAAATTCAATTTGGTTTGAGGAATTGTAAAACAAAGATATTTTATTGCCTGCGGAAGAAGAGCCGCTGTCTGTAAGATTATATAATCCGTAGAATTTATACCATGGTATATATTCCCACGGAATAAAAAAAACATATTTGGAATTTGACGGAAAAACCATAAAATTTTTGCAGTTAATAGTTTGAGACGCTCCTGTTTTAAAAGTCCATTGATACGGTTCGACCGGTTGATTAAAAGAATTTAAAAGATTTGAATCTATACTTACGGTTATGTTTGAATTAGGAGGAAAATCGGTAAGCTGATTTAAATTTATTACCGCTTTTGTTTTTTCAGTATTCCAAATTATTACGGGAGGATTAAGCGGATCGATTACATTTGGAGATATATGAAACCAAGAATCAAAGGCGATATCGGTTTTCATTTTATTTGAAAAACAAACTGTAATCGGCGTTCGAGTTCCTGCGATGGTTTCGCCGTAATGTTTGGAAGGAGGAGAAGACCAAACAACGTAATTATCGGATTTGAATAAAAATAATTTTGCGGTTTTCTGGGTTCTGGAGCCGGAAAAATTTTCATAATCGCATATTAGATTTTGGAAGTTTTCATAATAATATTTATAAAAGTTGGAATTTAACAAACCGGTATCGTTAAATCCGCAAATGAAATCTTCCGGCAGACGCAGATATTCTTGGTAAGCGTTTTTTATTGAAGAATAAAATAAATCATTTTCGTCAATCGATATTTCCGCGGCAGTTTGAGATTTATCAAACTTAACTGTTTTTTCAAGATATTGATTTCCGCGTTTGACGCAAAATCTGAAATAATTCTCGAAGTCCGCAACCGGCAGCGTTATGGAAAAATTTCCAAGATGATCGGTTTCAGTTAAAAATGTTTGACCGCCGCTGAATATGATTACTTCCGCATAATTGAACGATTGAGGCGAATATGTTTTTGACTGTCTGGAAACGCAATGAATTGAACCGGCGGCCGGAACCGTATCTCCGGTCAGTCTAACAGTTCCTTTGATAATAATTAAATCGGCGGGCTGATTAGCCGCGGATTTATTATTTCCGCCGCATCCTCCGAAAATCATTAAGCAAAACGCGGTTAAAAATATAATCGGTAAATTTTTCATTTGTCTTTTATCTTTAATATAATATCTTAATAAAAACGAATTTTTTAAAAAGTAAAAAAAACGCAAAGCGTTTTTTTATTATTAAGCCGAATTTCCGGAAAAGGTTTAAGAGCAAATTATACGGTTATCTTTTTCCGGTGAAATTCGGCTTAGTATCTAATCAATAAATTTCTTGCAATTACTGCAAGAATATTTTTTGAAGCGCTTTGAAACCTATATAAATTACAGTGTCATAGCGTTTTTTTACTCTTCAACTTTTAAAAAGTTGAGGAAATCGCGAAACGATTTCCGAATAATAAGCCGAATTTCCGGAAAAGGTTTAAGAGTAAATTATACGGTTATCTTTTTCCGGTGAAATTCGGCTTAGGGTATGAAAAAACCGCATCTTGATTCCGATATATTGTTTAAGTATTTTAAAAACAAAAATTGATTTATCCAAGTATAAGCGGGAGCTTTCGCGAGTTTTGTTTTGTAAAACAACGTATAATTCGAGGGTTTGTAATATTCGATATTTTCAAGGCATTTTGTAAAAGCAATATCTGGAAATTGATGATACCTGTCGTTAAAAAACCTCGATAAATCAATGCCTTCGGCATAATCGTCGCGGTTAAAATTTATTATTTCAATATTTATATCGTTGTTTCTCATAAATCTGATTAGTTTTTTTGTTTTTTCATTTAGTTCGAATCGTTTGTCCGAATTGTTTGACGTGATAAAAATTATGGTTTTTATACCGGCGTAATCGTAGACCCTTTCAGATACTTCTTCTATAGCGTCGGTAAGATTCAAACTGTTTTTATTATCCGCGCTTAATAGTCTTTCGGAAATTCTGTTGAACTCGAATTTGTCGGTTGAATTAGACAAAAACTTTTCAATTCTTTCTCCCATAGTTCCCCATAAATCAAGCTTGTATTTAAAAAAATTAAGTTTACCGGCGAGATCGGATAAAAAGGATTTTACGTATTTTAACTCTTTTAAAAGCTCAGGGCAATTGTCTATTACCACAATCAGATTGTTTTCCGAATTATATTTATCCGTAGGTTTTATCGAGATAGGTTTCGCCAAATAATTTGTTCTGAATTCGATGGTAGAATCTCTGTTTGAGTTTGCCGCAAAATTGTGAAATCCGGAAATCTCAGGATCGGAAAATCTTGAAAAACCTTCAAACGCCTCAAAATGCGATTCATTTATATTCATAATGCTATTGCCGTAGACGTCTCTGATTTTCAGGTTTTCTATAATATGAGGAAACATCGATTTTGAATTCACCGACAATACGTCTATTACGTATTTATCAGTCGTCTTTTCGTTGATTGCAAGGGAAATGATTGAGTTTTTTTCAAAATCAGCGTAATAATATTTGTCTTTATCCGCGGCAATTCTGTAACACGCGTTAGTTGTTAACGCTAAATCCCGCATAATAAAAGGGGTTTCAATTTCGCCTGTTTGCAGATTAATCGCGGAAAAATCACCGGATGGTTTTTTAGGGATTAAATAAATATAACCGTTTTTAATAAAAAATTTTTTTAGTTTTGTTTTTGAGTCTAAACCTGTCCGCATAACATTTACAAGCGTCCCCTGTCTGTTATACGCGTTTATAATGTTGTCAACGTCGTTATAAATATAAACGTAAAAACTGTCTGCGGAAACGTATTTAACGTTTTTAAAAACCGAATCAGGCCAAATACTGATTGCGAACGTATCTGAAAAAGAGAAGTATTTAATTATATCGTTATTGAAAAGAACGGCTCCGGTCATATTTTTTTCGGCGAATCTGATTGGCATAGGTTCGCCGGTAGTAGAAAATATGGAAATCGGAGTTGATTTTTCTTGAAACTTTAAATAAATCAAATTATTGATTATTTCAAAACTTTCAAGTTTGTCGTTAGTGAACGATTGAAAACCGAGTTCTTTTTGTTTAACAAGATTAGAATCAAAAATCAGCATTTTATTTGCATTGGAAAGTAAAACAAATAATTTGCCGTTATGATAAACCATATCCGTAATCTTGTTTCCGACAAGTTTAATCGCCGAAACGATTAAATTATTATCGTATTTCAAAAGTTCGTTGTTGGCGGCGTCATAAATAAAGTAGATTGAATTGTGAATATTGCCGGAGTCGCCGGATATTGTTTCAATGGCGCCTATTGTTCTTCTTTTTCCTATATTCATCAGGCATCCCTGATATTTTCCTGAATTTTTATCCAATATCGCGATTATATTTGTATCGCCGGTTTCAAAAGCGTCAGTAATCAAAATATCTCCGTTTAAAATAGTTAAAGAAGCCGGTTTTTTTATTAATCTTTTTTCTATTTCAAATTGAACGAGCAAGTTTCCCGATTCGTCAAATTTAAATATTTTTCCAGAACCGTCGAGAACATAGAGAATTCCCGAGTTAAATCTTATATCTGAAATAGAAGTAAAATAATTTTTTGTAAAATTATCTATCCGGTAAAGCTCGGTTCCATTTTTGTCGATTTTTACGATTGATTTATTGCCTGAATCTATGTAATAGATATTTTCAGCCGAATCTACGCAGAGATTGGTAATACCATACGTTTTCAAGGGGTTTTTAGAAAGTTCTATTTTTTTTAGGGTTTGATAATTTGAAGCGTTATAGACATAAATCGAATTGTCTTTCATATCTGAAACGAATAATTTTCCGTTTTGATAATCGATTCCATATGGAAATAAAAAACCGGATAATTTCTTCTTTAATTTATAATTGACGTCAAAGATGCAAACCGATTTATCCCCGGCGGAAACCGCGAAAATAATGTCGTCTTTTACAAAAAGGTTGACGGGCGAAATGAATTTTTTATCGTCAAAGTTTAAACTATTGATTACGGAGTTTATTTTTACGTCGTATCTTGAACCGCCGACTTCGTTTAAATTCAAGTCTTTGCCCGAACTTAAATAAGATAATCTTTCTTTAATAAAATCCGTTTCCTTGATTTGTTTAAGCGTTTCAATGGATTTATCATAATCTCCGAGCATATAATAAGTCTGCGCAAGCCAGTAATACGCCTGATTTTCATATGGAAATGTTTCAATGGATTTTTCAAAAAACCTGATAGCTTCTCTGAAATTTTTAGCGTTATAATAACGAAATCCGTCTGAAAATTCGTTTCGCGCCGTTATTATTTTTTTTGTGGTTAGAATTTCGCTGTAGACATAAGGCTCGGTGTCTGGAATTTCTATTCCGTCAAAAATAATTGCCGAAACCTTTCCGTTTAAAAAAAATAAAGACGCCAACAAAACTTGTAAAACTATTAATGTTATGCGTTTCATTGCGGTTACCTCTGAACGCTAAAATTTATTTATAGAAAACGCCATAAAAAAAGCGTTTTAAAAATCTTCGAGCTTAAAAAAATCTCCAAGCGGATTATCCACGTCTTCCTGCCCTTTTAAAAAAAACTGCAGTTCTTTTTTCTCCTGCTCTTTCTGATATTCCAATACGCTTAAAGATATTTTTTTTGTTTTGTAATCTATCGCCGTTATATTAGCGACGATTTCTTCGTCTTGTTTAACGGCTTCTTCCGGACCTTTTATATTCTTTTCCGACAATTGCGAAATATGAATAAATCCGGTATGATTATCGTCTAATTTCACTATTATTCCGGCTTTCAATAATTTCAGAACCTTGCATTTGAAAGTCCTGATATTTTCGAGTTTTTTGATTTCATCCATCCAAGGATCCTTTTGAGTATCCTTGATGCTTAATGTTATTTTGTTTGCCGATTCTATTGATTCGACGATTTTTGCGTAGAGAGTCTGCCCGATTTGGAAATGTTTTTCAATATCGTCGACTTCATTCCATCCGATTAATTTTTTAGGGATGATTCCGATAAGTCCGTTTTGCAGTTGAACAATTAGAATATTTTGTTTAACATCCGATACAATGCACTCGACGGTTTCGCCGTTGTCCATTTTTTCTTTGACAAATTGCCATGGATTGAGTTTTCTTTGTTTTAAACTGACGATGATGCTCTTTTTTTCTTTCGAGAAATCTATGACTTTAACCGATATTCCGTCGCCGATTTTAAGATTTTCGCCGGTTCCTTTTATCCATGCGATTTCTCTGTTCGGTAGAAACGCGGACACGCCTTCTTCAAGTTTTATGGTAATGCCTTTCGGATCGATTCTTGTAATTTTTCCAAAAACGTTTTTATCTTTTGGATATTTTGTTTCGGCGTTTTCCCAAGGGTCGGCGGTAAGTTGTTTTACTCCCACTCCTATTTTTTTTGTTTCCTTGTCCATATCGAGGATTTTAACCTGTATCTCCTGCCCCTGTTTGTATATTTGGTTTATATTTTCTACGAAACCCCAGCTGACGTTTGTGATATGAAGAAAACCAAAAACTCCATTAATTGAAACAACCGCTCCAAAATCCATTATTTTCGATATAACGCCCGCAACAATGTCGCCCGGTTTTTGTTCGTTGAAGAATTTTTCAATTGCGTTTTTTTCTTCTTCGTCAAGCAACTGGCGTCTGGATATTGAAACCTTTTTCTTTTCTTTGTCTATATCAGTTATTTTAAATTCGTATGTTTTGTTCAGATATAATTCGGGTTTGGTGATTTTGTGTCTGCCGAGCTGAGATATATGAAGAAAAACAGGAATGCCGATATCTACCATAAATCCATTTTTAACTATTTCAATAATTTTTCCGGCGACCGGTTTATTTTCGTTTTTCAATTCTTCGATTTTCTGCCAAACATAAATTTGTTTTCCTATTCTGTAGGATAATTGAAGCCCTCCGTCTGCCGCTTCCATTTTGCGGATAAATACTTTTATGTCGTCGCCGACTTTCGGGAGATTGCCGTCAAATTCTTCTATATTTATCAAACCCTCTGATTTAGCGCCGATATCGACTAAAACGTCTTCTTTGGTAACAAGAATTACCTTGCCGGTTACAACGGTTTTTTCCTTTAAGTCTTTTAAATTATCTTCAAAAAGCAAAGTAAAATCGTCCGATGATTGAATTTTTTTTGCGTTGGCTTCCTCGGCTATTTTTAAAACTTCTTCGCTAATAATTGGACTATTCGCCTCCGTTTTTTTTTCCGGCTCTTCTAAATTTTTATTAGTATCTTCGAATATTTTTTTTTCTTCGATTTGTTTTGTGTTTTCGTTTGCGGCTGATTCCTTAATTCCTTTTGAATTTTCGGATTTGCCGTTTTCTTCAGTTATAAAACTGAACATAGAACTTTTTCCGTTTTCTTCAAGCGAAGTAAAACTGTTATTGTCAAGATTGCTATTAGTCATAAAAATAAACTCCCAATGTTAATTTAAATAGTATTATTATCAATTTTTTTTATTTTGTCAACTACATCTTCAATTATCCAGCCCGGCGTCGAAGCGCCCGCCGTGATTCCGATAATTTTTTTTCCGTCAATATCTTCATTTTGAAGCTGCTCGGAATTTTCGATATGGATTGTATTTGGATTTATATTTCTGCAGATTTGATATAAACGCGTGGTGTTGGCGCTTTTTTTTCCGCCGACCACAATCATCATATCCACTTTGCCGGCAAGCTCGGCGCTGCTGGTCTGCCGTTTTTCCGTTGCTTCGCAAATAGAATTATAAATTTTTAATTCTTTGGCTTTTTCAAGCAGAGACAAAACGCAGTTTTGAAAATTGCTAAGCGTTTGAGTAGTTTGAGCGACCACTCCGATTTTTGAATCGAACTTTTTGATTTTTTCAATATCTTTTGCGTTTTCAATAACTATAACTTTAGATGAAAACGTTTCCGTAAGACTGTTTATTTCAGGATGATTCTTATCGCCTACGATGAACACCTGATAATTGTCTTTTAGAAAAGTTTCGATATAATCCTCGATTTTCTTTACAAATGGACAAGTCGAGTTGATTACGTTTAAACCGAGTTCTTCGGCGCGTTTTAAAAATTGACGCGAAGTCCCGTGCGACCGTATAACCAGAGTCGAATTAGATGTGGTTTTTATTTCTTCAATGCAGTCTATTCTTATCGCGCCTAAATTTTCAAGTTCTTTCACCACGTCCGGATTGTGTATAATATCTCCGAGAATATAGATTTTCGAGTCCGGCTGTTTTTGTTTTAAAGCGTCGTAGGCGGCTGTCACGGCCCGTTTTACTCCAAAACAAAATCCCGAATTATTCGCTATTAAAATCTGCCTGTTAGCCAAATGGAACACCAGTCCGTTTACATAAATTTAATAATTTCTTTTACGAGTATTTCAAATTTTAGTTTGACGGAATTCGCGGTTTCCATTACTTCTGTGTGAGTTAAAGCCTGATCGAGAATCCCTGAAGCCATATTAGTAATGCATGAAATCCCGAGCGTTCTCATTCCCGCATGCGCCGCGGCTATTACTTCCGGAACGGTCGACATTCCAACTGCGTCTGCTCCCCATTTGCGCATCATTTTAATTTCTGCCGGAGTTTCATACGACGGTCCGGCGTTTCCGCAATAAATTCCGCGTTTAACCGAAACGCCCGCTTTTCTGCTTAACCGTTCCGCCAATTTAACGTATTCCCTGTCGTAAGCAAACGTTAAATCCGGAAACCGCGGACCCAATTCGTCTATGTTGTCTCCTATTAAAGCGTTTGTTCCTGTATTGTTTATATGATCCGTTATCAACATTAAATCTCCGGGTTTGAATTTTTTATTTACGCCGCCGGCGGCGTTTGTTATTATCAGTTTCTCTACGCCGAGCATTTTAAGAGTTCTGACTCCGTATGTAACCTCTTCGACGGAATATCCTTCGTAATAATGAAATCTGCCCTGCATTGCGCAAACTATTCTATCGGACAGTTTGCCGATTACAAGCTGACCTTTATGTCCGGCGATTTTTGATAATGGAAAATTGGGAATATCAGAGTATTTTAATACCGCGGGATTTTCAATCTCGTCGCCGAGTCCTCCGAGTCCGGAACCCAGAATCAATCCTATTTCCGGCTGCTCTTTGATAAACGGTTTTACGTATTCAACCGTTTCTTTTAATTTTTTTAAAACTTTGTTCATCTATTTCGTTTTCCTCCTGAAAAAATTACTCCTTAATTTATTTTATGAATTTTTACCGGCATTTAACGGAAGCGATATAAAGAACGTCACGCCTTTGCCGTCTTCGTTGTTAATATACCATATTCTGCCGTTATGTCCTTTTTCAACTATATATTTTGAGATAGAAAGCCCTATCCCCAATCCTTCGTTGTGATAATTTATATCGCTCGCCTGAAGGAATTTTGCGAACACTTTTTCTTTGTCTTCAAATTCAATTCCAATTCCGTCGTCTTTTATTTGCAACTCCAGATTTGAGTCTTTTATGCCGGCTCGAATAAAAATGTTGCCGCAGGACTGAGAATATTTGATTGCGTTGTCAATAAGACTCGATAACGCGGTTTTTATCATATTGAAATCGTATTCGAATATTTTTTTGTCGGCGTCTTGAGAAACTTCAACCTCGACTTTCAATTGCTTTTCTTGAATGCAATTATTTAATTCTTCTATTATTTCATTAATCGCTTTTTTTATTTTAAACGTTGAATAGTGAAAATTATATTTGCCGGATTCAAGTTCGATTATGAGCAGTATCCGGTTGATTATAGTTTCCATTTTGCCGGATTCGTCGGCTATTATTTTTATGAAATCCTTTTTTTCGGTTTCGTCAATTTCAATCGAATTCGAAAGAAGCGTGTCGGTATAAGCTTTTATCGAAGTAAGCGGAGTGCGTAATTCGTGCGAAATTAAATTTAAATAATCGGATTTCATTTTATCAGCTTCTTTTAACTCGTCGAACGCTTTTTGAATTTTATCGTATAATTCGGAAACCAGTCCGAGATTTTTTGTAAGCTCGATGTTTTTTTGGTCTAATTCTGAAATCAGACCCCCGTTTTCCAGAGATATTAACGCTGAATTCCTCAATACTCTCAATATTGTCAATTCTTTGGTGGATAATTCTGTTTTATCGCGTTTCGGACCGAATAACACTAATATTTTATTATTGTTTTTATTCGTTACCGGCAGAATATATTTTATATTGATTTTTTTTATTTCATTGAAGAATACCGGATTGTCGATTAAATCTATTGGAAGCGATTCGTTAATTTCAAACGTCTCGTTTTTTTCGTTTAATAATCGCAGTTCGTCGTTTTCAACCGGCATCAATTCTTTGTTAAATCCAGCCGACGTAATCCCGAAAATATTTTTGATTCTGAAAAAATCAGGCATTTCGTTTTTGTCGTATTCGATAAAAAGCAGCGGCTTGAATTGAAAATGTCCGAGAATGAAATAATAAAGAGTTTTTTTTATATTTTCAGGATTCAACTGCTGCGCGAGTTCGTTTGAAATATCGAACACGTTCAATAAATCGAATTCCTGTTTTATGTTTTTTTCTTTTTCCAATTCGAAATTTTTTTTATATTTCTCAACGTCAATTTTCAGTTTATACAATAAAATCTTGAGTTTCTTATTTTGCTCGTATAATTCTGCAAAGTTATTTGTTTGATTCAACTGTTTCCCCTTATCCGTCGTTCAACGGAAAAAATATATGCGCGAAATTTGAAAAATTGCCGGAATCAAGCGTTTTCAAGCGTTTGAGCAATTTTACTGTTTTTTGCCGCGGTTTTTGGGTTAAAAAATTTTGTCAGCGTCAATCTGTTTCCGGACGCCGAATTTCGTTCGTATTCGACTTTATCCATTAATTTTTTTATTATATATACGCCGAGTCCCCTGTTTTTACGGTTTTTCAGATGTTCTTTTATATTCACATTGCCAAATTTCGATATATCGAATCCTTCGCTGAAATCCGTAATCTGAATATTTATTTTTTTTAAATCCACTATAATCTTAATATATATTTCTTCGTCGTTTTTCAATTTATAACCATGCTCAATAATATTTGCCACGGCTTCGTCGAGCACAAGCGTGATTTGCATTACGGTTTCTTCTGAAAATTTGTTGAGTTCCGAAACGGTTTTAATAAAACCTCTAACTGTCGATAAATATTGAAGCTCGCTTTTTATTCTTAACTCGAGCTCTATTATTTCATTATTATTTGCGGCGGTATTTGGAGTCATCATTTATATCCTTAAATATTATTTTTTTTGCTCTTAATTTTTTCCGCTTATACCGGCTATCGCTTCTTCCTCGTTTGAATATGAAGCGAATAAATCGTCGAATCCCATCATAGCGAAAACCTTTGAGAATTGTTCGGTCGCTTTCATAACGCTCAAAGACCCGCCGTTTTCTTCAACCGTATCAAGTATAGACATAAATATCCCAAGTCCGGCGCTGCTTATATAATTGATTCCTTCGGCGTCGATTAATATCTTGTAATTGCCGGCATTAATTAATTCGTTCATCTTATTTTCAAAATTCGGAACCGTATGCGCGTCAAGCGAACCCTCGACTTTTACAAGCGTAATCGAATTCGATTGCCCTATCTTCTTTACATTAATAATTATTTCGCTCATAATTAGAAAATTCCTCCGCAAATTTTTTTGGTTTTTTATATTATCGCATTAAAACTATCAAGCAATATGCGAATCGCCCGAAAAACAATTTTTTCAAATTTATAAAATATTTAATATATTTTATTTTAAAAAATAAAAAATTCAATAATTTAATCAATTATTTTCACTGCTGTCCAAAAAAAATTTACAAATCCCAAGGCAACTCTAACTGTTCA
>DAINAU010000024.1:3202-31895 GCA_036733285.1 bacterium | reverse complement strand
TGTATCAAGAATATTTTTTACGCTTTCAGGCCGTTTATTCAGCATTTGATATTTATTAAATGTTGTTTTGTTGATTTCAATATACTGATTTTCATTATGTTTAAGCTGGAAACAATTTCCGCAATCCGGGCATACGTAAATTTTACAGATTATACTTGAGTCATAAAATACTTTATAATGATATTCTTTTAATTTTTTATTCCCGCATAAAAAACATTCAGTCATATCAACCCTCTATTTTTTTTTCAAATAACCCAATTTATTAAGATTTTTTTTAACGTAATTCAATTCGTCTTCGCTAAGCAAATGTTCTTTTCTTCCTTTTTCAGGTTCGTTATCTATGATTTCATATTTATGAGTTGCATTGAAATTATCGTTAAACAGAGATTTGTCTAACTTTGAATCAACGTTTTTATAAACAGGCAAATCAAGAAGATAGCTTAAAATGGAATAGACGTCGTGAATTCTTACTGCAACATTTTTGCCGTTGAAACAGTGACCGGCTGCGAAAAAAATTCCTTTTTCACGATGATATATTACAGGTTCGGCAAGAGTTCTGATATTTTCCATTTTGTAAAAATCTTTTGAATCTTCGAAATCAGTATAATCTTCGTTGAATTCGATTATTATATCGAATAATTCGTTTGTATAAGCGCCGCTGTATAATTCTTCGCGTTTCCATACGTTTTTAATTATCGGATTTCCTGTTTTTTCATCTGAAACTTTTTTCAATTTTTCTATAAGAGTATTTCTGATATTCTCATATTCGGAAACTGATTTTATCGGAGCGGCGGGATTCATCGGCATAAAATTTAGATAAATTCCAGCGACTCTGCCGAGATTCGGAATATGATGAAACGCTAATGATTTGTTATAATCAATCGGCGAATTCGTTCCGGGAATGATAAGATTTTCATTATGCGCGCCTACCGGTCTTTTCATAAAAGGAATTTTCATTTTATTTAATACGGGTATATTCTGTTTTAAAAGCCATAATTCAAAGGCGCAGCGTTTTAATATTTTTTTTAAGGAACCCGTATCTTCTTTTTTTAAATTGTCATAAAACTGCTTACGCAGTCTGTTTTTTGTAAAATCGGATTCTTTTTTTCTTTCATCGTCTGTTTTTACAAACATAAATTTTTCATCGATAAGCCATTTTCCTAAATTCCATCTGTATTTTCTTGGACCCATTCCGTGGTCGGATAAAATTATATAGTTATTTTCTTCGCCGCATATATCTATGATTTCACCGAGTTTTTTATCGCAAAGCATATATACTTCTTCAATAAATTCGGGTCGTTTGTTCCACCAGTAATGTCCAACCGTATCTGTGAATTCCGAACCGAGCATAAATATATCCCAGTTGCCGTAATTCATTAAAAGTTTTCCGAGTTCAAATCTTTTGGTTATGCCGTTTAATATTTCGCTCTCGGACATATATTGAGAAGCCCGAATAACGTATCCTTCTTCAAGGATTATTGGCGTAATGTCGGCTGGAAACGTAAAACATTTTTCATCGTAAGATAACGGCCCGCATACTAAAACGCCGTTAACGGGTTTTGGCGGAAAAGTTCCAATCATTCCAACTGAAAAAATTTTTTTATCGTAATATAAACAATAATCAAATATATCGGGCGAAGGTATATTGTTCACTTCGCTGTAAATGTAATTATACCCGTTTTTATTTTTTTTCCAGTAACCGAGCAATCCGAGTTTGCCGCTGTTTTTTCCGGTATACATAATAGTCCAGCATAACAGCGATTCGTTAGGTATTGAAGTTATTGTATTTCCGTAAAGTCCATTGCTTTTGATTTTAGAAAAATTCGGAAGTTTTCCTTCGTCAAGCAATTTATAAAAGATTGACGGTTCGATTCCGTCCAGCCCTAAAAATATGGTTTTTCCGGAAACTTTTCCGGGCTGACGTTTATAGTTTTCCGGTATTTTATCAAGTATTCTTTCAAACATTTTTTTCAACTCTTTTATTAATTAAATTCTGCTAAGTTTAGCCCATAATTCATTTTCGATTTCCATTCCCATTCCGGCGAGATTATTATTTTCTTCCGGGTCTTTTAGGATATTATACAATTCTTTTTTTTCAGTAGTATCATTGTATAATAATTTCCATTCGCCGTTTCGCAGCGCTTTTAAATTAGGTTTATAAGGCGACTGAGTCGGTCCATGATTAGGAGCTGTCTGAATAAACGCTTCTCTGTGAGCGGTTTCAATTCCGTTTATTACCGGAATTAAACTTGAACCTTGAATTGGAAAAAATTGCGGGTCCTGCGAAATATTCGCAATATCCATCAAGGTAGGCATAACGTCGATAGTTCGCGTCTGCGTCGAAATTTTTTTCCCTTCGGGAAATAAATTTTTTCCAATCATAATCGACCAGAGTTTGACAGTATAATCATAACAATATACTCCGTATGCAAGTTCGCCCGATTTTTCGCCGAGACTGCATCCGTGGTCTGTTTGAAAAATAAGTATTGAATTTTCAAGCGTATTATTAGAATCAATGAAATCCATTATTTTTTCTAAATAATCAGCCGCGTATTTTATATAACCTTCATAACGTTCAGCGTTAGTATTTCTGTTCGCAGGATTAAAATATCCCTCGTCAAAATCATTGAATTTATGGATTATATTTTCTACCACCATTGTATGTATTGTGCTGAAATGAAGATAAAGAAAATAGGGACGGTTCCCATTTTTCATTTCTTCAAGAAGTCCTAAATGCCGCTCTATAAGTTTATCTTTAAACTCATTGTGAATTAATAATTTATCAAATCCCTGATGCGGAGCCATCATTTCGTTTATATAATCGGCGCAGGTATAATATCCGTTATCTTGAAAATATTGAGCGAGCGTATGAACCTCGTTTTTTTTGAATCTCGGCGAAGCGTAATAAGCGTCAACTCCGTTTTGAATTCCATACATACCCGTAAAATACGCGGTCATTGAAGCTATTGTGTAAGGAGCGTAAGTAATTACATTATCAAAGTAAATCCCGCGGCTTTTTAGTTTTTTAAAAATCTCGAATTTGTCGAGCCGGTCGGTTCTTAATTGATCAATCGTAATCATTATTATATTTTTTTTATCGGATTTTCCGCTTAATTTTGAAAATAATTTTTTGAACATTTTTAATTTATCTCCAATTCTAAAATTCTTTGTTTATATAATAAATTCTGATAATAATTTAGATTTCAGCGTATATGCTTTCATAAAACCGTATAAGATTTTCTTTTTCTTTTTCAAACGTATGTCTTTCCAAAATGCGGTTATATGCGTTTTCAGCCAGAATTTTTCCGAGTTCGAGATTAGAGTATAATTCGAAAATACAATCTGCCATCTGCTGAAAATCATTGTATTTTACAAGAAGACCGGTTTTTCTGTTTTCGATAAGTTCCGAATGCCAGTCATAATCATAGACAATTACAGGTTTTCCTGAGGCTGCGGATTCAATCAAACTCAATCCGCCCATAGTTATAAGGTTTATATCGCAGCATAATTTATAATTTGCAACTTCAAAGTTAGAAATAAAAATTCCGGGCATATAAACATATTTTTCAATATTATATTTTTTTATAAGTTCTCTGCATTCTTCAAAATATTTTTTATCGTCGCCGGATAAGCCTCCTCCGAGAATTAAAAATTTTGCATTAGGAATTTTTTTATATGTTAAATTGGCGCATTCTATAATATGATGAATTACGTTAACTCTGTTTATTCTTCCGGCATAAACAATTTTAAAATTGTTTTTAAATTCTTCAAGCTTTGAATAATCCGGTTTTTTTTTATATAATTCCAAATCCACAGCGTTGTAGATTACGGTAATTCTATCGGCAGGGGTTCCTTTTTTAACAAGATAATCCTTTAAATCCTGACGAATGGAATTTAATTTGAATGCGAATTTGGTCGCGATTTTTATGCACAGCATCGCTACTTTTTTGGAGGGGATATATTTAGGCAGACCGTTAAGTTCAATATCCAGATCATAATTGCATCCTGGTCCCCAATAATACGGACATCCTGTTATAAATGAAAAAATTGCCGTATTCACTCCTATAAAATACGGGCTTCCTGAACCGATTAAATCGATTTTATTTTTAAAGATAAAAACGGACATATAAAGATTTAATAAAACTACATTCATAGATAAAATTGAATATTTAAATATTCCGGCAGACATAATTTTTTTTAAAAAAATCGGATAATCTATAACATAAACGTCTTTATCAACTTGAACCTTTAAATATTTGTCGCCAATCAAATGTATTATGAAATTTTTTTCAAAATATCCGTCAAAGGTAGTGTGATATGGAAGGACGCCCCATCTGCCGCCTTTATTTAATCCTGTTTGATACGATGCGCTTGGAAGCCAAATAAATCTATGGCGTTTATAAAATTTTCTAAGTCTAAAAAGTTTAAAAATCCTTCCCGTTATTATCAAAGGCAGAGAAAATAAAACGCCGGAAAAAATTATTATTAAACTCGTCAAAAAATCAAAAGGTATTAATATTTTTTTCATTTAATCAATTTCTTTTCCCAAATAAATTTCCGGTTCTATAAGAATTAATCAGCATTATATAAATAGATTGAAGTAAATCCGTAATCATATAAAACAAATAAAACCACAAAAGTTTATCGAATAATCCGCAAACGATAATCGCGATCCAAACTGTATCGCAATATAAAATAAAATATAAAAAATTTTTAAACGAAGGATTTACCCAAAAAATATTTGCGCCTGAATTTTTATTTTCCATTTTTGGCGAGATATCAGGATTTTTTAGAATAGCTCTGTATTTATCCCTGAGTATTCTGTAATCCATATTTAAGGTTACGCCGAGCCGTATAGCAAAAACAGCAAGCGCGCTGAAACAAAGCAAATCAATTATATCAGAATTATATCTGAAATGCGATTGAAGAGATATTGAAAAATACCATACGGTATGAACGCAGGAATCCTTCATTTTGTCAAGAATGCCGAAATTTTCGGTTCTGCGAGCGATTTCGCCGTCCGCCAAATCAAGAATAATTCCAATAGCCCAAAACGCGATACCGATCAAATTATAGAAATAATTGTTATATCCCAAAACAATAAATACGCCGCCGGCAATAGTCAAAATTAAAGCGAGGATGCTTGTCTGGTCAGAAGTTAATTTTAATTTGATAAGCAGCGGAGTAATTAAATTTGCCGGCGGATAGATAATGTATTTTTCAAAACCGTATCTGGGCGATTTAATAATCGGCGGAGATGATTTTTTTTCTAATGAAGATTTTGTAATAGACATTAAAATTATTCCTTATTATTTGTTGCTATTCAACTGAAATAATAAAACCGTTAAAACGGTTTGAAAAATACGTATGCTTTTTTATTAACCCCGCAATTAATTGCGGGGTTAATGATAGAATATCCGAAAAATAAACCGTTTTAACGGTTTTTAAAAATGCGCCGGAATAGTAACAATTATTTTCCCTTACTTTTAGCGTTTTTTCAAAATCCAATTGCAGTGTTTGGGTTAAAATATTATTTGACTTTTAATCGGAAAATCTGAATTTTATAAAAGTCCATATCGCTTTTAGTCCGTCTATTGCCTTTATTTTTTTTCCTTCTTGAACAGTTCGCGGATTATATGATATTGGAACTTCGGTTATTTTTACGTTTTGTTTAATTAATTTTGAAGTCAGTTCGTGGTCTGTTTCAAAACCTTTTGTTTTTACTGTAAAGCCTTTGATAATTTCAGCCGGATATATTTTATACGCAGTCAAAGTATCCGTAATCAATTTTCCGAATAAAATATAAGCGAGAAGAGTCAGAACATTATTCATTATAAACGGACCTAAACCCTGGCTCGGGTGTATTCCTGATTTTCTACCTAATTTTTTTTGACCTAATATCCGGCTTCCGTAAATCGAAACAAGTTTATTGTTTTTAAGTTCGGAATTAAGTTTTTCGAGCATCGGGATATAATCCGCCGGATCATATTCAAGGTCGGCGTCCTGAACAAGTATATAATTTCCTGACGATTCTTTTATTCCGGTTTGAACAGCCGCGCCTTTCCCTTTGTTGACCGGATGTCTGACGCATTTAACGGTTTTATAATTACTTGCTTTTTCAAAAGTTTTGTCTTTGGAGCAATCGTCGACTACGATTATTTCCTTATCGAAACCAAGCGGCTCAATATTAATTTTTTCAATAATTTCTATCAGTTCGCCGATAAATTTTTCTTCGTTATACGCAGGTATGATTATAGATAGTTTGTTTTTAGAAATCATATTTTTCCTTTGAAAATTTTAAAGTTAAAAAAGTTATAATAGATTTCAATCCGTCTAACAATGTTATTTTTTTCCCTTCGCTTTTAAGGCGCGGCGAAAACTCAACCGGAATTTCAAGAATAAATTTTTTCATTTTTGAGGATTTTGCGATTATTTCCATATCCATATCAACGCCGTCTTTTTTTAAATTGAATTTTTTTAAAATGTCGGCGTTAAACGCTTTAAAACTTGTTAGCGGATCCGTTATATATTTGTTGTATAAAACTAAAGACATAACGCTTAACGCTATGCCTCCGTATTTGCTTAAAAAATAATTAAAATAATTTTTTTTATATATGTTCAATATTGAGGCGTCAAGATTAGCGCATTTGATTAATCTTGTTCCGAACACGATATCGAATTGCCCTTGAATTATAGGAAGTATTATCGAATGTATCTCGTCGGTTTTATATTCGTTATCTGAAGGAAAAAAAACAATTATATTTCCTTTTGCGTGTTCAATTCCAAATTTTAGCGCGGCGCCGCGTCCTTTCTTTGACGCTAATGATAAAACCTTGATATGACTTTCAGATTTTGCGAATTCTAAAGTTTTGTCCGTTGAACCGCCGTCAACAACGATTATTTCTTTGTTTAAATTAAATTCGTCAAAATTTAACAATGACAATTTGTTTAAAACGGTTTTTATGGTTTTTGCTTCATTTAAAGCGGGGACTATGATTGAAAGAGTATGATGAAATGGTTTAAGTTTTATATCCCGTTTGCTTTGAATTATTTTAAGTATTTCGTCAAGTATTTTGCCGCCGAGATGTTTTCCGGATTTATCTTCCCAATCTCCAATTTTAACTTTTGAAACTAAATCCGTAAAATTATGTTCTGAAAATGAAATGTAATTGGGATTATCAAGTTGGTCGTTATCGCTTTTCTGAAAAAAATATTGAGAAACTATATCTTTTTTTTCTATTTTAATTTTATTTTTTCTTGATATATAAAAATAAAATTTATCTATGAGACTATTTATGGATTCGCTTTGAATATCATAATCTCGATAGATGTTGGCTACAAAAATTTTTTCAGCATTGTTATTTTCTGCTATGCATTCCGCAAGATTTTCAGTTAAATACGTCGGGAACAGCGAAGAATTCTGAGTGCCGGGTCCGTAAATTATTATATCGGCTTCTTTTAAAGATTTTTCAACTTCGGTATTTAACTCGGCCGGTTTTTCGCAATTTCTTAAATAATCAAGTTTTTCGGCAAAGCTCTTTGAATTTATTACATCGCAATATTGGTTATTAAAATAATCTTTTAATAAAAAAATTTCTGAAATATGCGACGAGTTTTGGGGAGATACAATCTCCGCTTCATTTTTTAAAAAAGTATTGTCCTGTTTAAGTCCGGTAAGAATTAAATTTTGTCCGTTTGTAACATTCAGAACTTTTCCTTGAATTGAACAGAATTTTTGAAATTCCTCGACAGCTTTATTAAAATCTTGACCGCAACATAAGTAACATCCAGCGAAAAAAATGTTGCCGAGAGAACAATCGGAAAAATCAAAAACAATATTATTTTTTTTCCGCGCTTCGCATAATTTAAAAAATTCAAAACAATATTTTTTTAAAAACCTTGTTTGTTTAACCGTTAGATTATTGAAATGTCTGTCGATTAAATCGTATCCGCAGGGTTTATCGCTAATAAATAATTCCAAAGTATTTATTCCGTCTTCATAAACCGCTGATACAGGCAGTCTGTGTTCAAGCAGATAATTAAGGCTTCTATCGGATGTTTCTTTTATTGGCATTAAACGGGAAATATTTTTTCTTATATCCGACGGGCCAAGCATATTTCCAATAAATTTTCTTATTCTACCGGTTGATAGCCCGTCATCATAAGTGTTCACAATCATTGTAATATTTATTAACGGATATTTTAATATAGCGTCCGTAATTGATTGCGTTCCGCGTCCGCCAGAAAATATAACAACATTGAAATTCTGGTTATTCATATTTTATAAATTCCCTTTCTTGAGATATTCGGTTAATAGTTTTACGTCATTAATATCGTTTATACCTATAGTCTCTTCTTCGGAAATAATCTCAAGAAGTTCTGTTTCGCCTTTTTCATTATCAAATTCGGAAAATAAAGGCAGAAAATTAATTTCGCCTGTTTGCTTTCCGATAAGCCGTTTATTATAAATATTTTTTTTTAGACAGTCAAATAAAGTTTTTGTTTTAAACAAAAAAAATCCGCAATCGCTTAACCCTTCTTCAGGCATATTATCGCCTTCTCTTTTTTGGAGAACACTAATCAGACGGTTATTTTTTGTAACAAAATGAATATACGGATTTTTTTTTCTGAATACGGGACAGGTGAATTTTGCGTTTATTCTTGATATATGAGAATCTATACATTTTTCAACTGTCCGCTTTTTTATTGAAACCTGATCTCCCCATATAATGAGAGCGTTTTCAGTTCTAACGAAATTTTCGGCGGCTAAGACTGCGTCGCCCATACCGATTGGCGATTTTTGAATAGCTATATCATAATTAATCGTATATTCTTTATCGATATAATTTTTTACATTATCTTTTCCTGATTCCGATAGAACAAAAACAAAATGACCGCAATATTCTTTAAGCAAATCTATCAACCAATAAAGTATTGGTTTTTCAAGTATCGGATAAAGAATTTTCGGTTTATCGAAATTTAGACGCGTTCCTTTTCCGGCTGCCGGAATTACCGCTGTCCAATTAGATTTATCTTTTTTTTTCATTATAAATTTTTTCGCGCATTTTAGTAATAATATCAACGCATTTCAACGGGTATTTTCCAATTGCAGTTTCTTCGGATAATTGTATTCCGTCAATACCCGATTTTATGACATTGTATAAATCGTTGAGTTCGGCTATCAATGGAACTGAATTTGTTACCATGCTTGTAAGAAACTGCGTTGCAAAACATATTGTTTTATTTTTTAATTTTGCCGTTTTTAAAATTTTTATTAATGCTTCCGGGAGATTCATTAAACCGATTTCGCTTGATAAATCGCCTCTGTCAACTACAAAAATATTTTCTTCGTTAAGAACCTGTTCGAGGTTTTCCATACATTTTTTTGTTTCAATTTTTACCATAAACTTTACTTCGGGATGACCGAACGATTCTATTATTTTTCTTGCTTCAAAAATATCTTTTGTATCTCTAACAAAAGATAAATTCAAAAAATCTATTCCTGATTCGACTGCGGTTTTAATTAATTCTCTGTCCTTTTCCAGTAATAAGGGAATTTTGTCTGTATCTATTCCAGTAAAATGAATTCCTTTGTTGTTTAATATTTGTCCGGAATTTGACGCCTGAACTATTATCATATTATCGGTTTTTTCCATAATTTTAAAATGATATAAACTATCGTTCATAGTAAATTCCATACCGGCTTTTAATTGCTCAATAATTTTTCCGTAATTTATGTTGTAATCGTTAATCTGTATTTTATCGCCTTTTGAAAAAGTTATGGGTTCGAATATATTGTTTGTTCTTATTTTATTTCCGGGCAAATCTAAAACTTTATAAGCTTTACAGTCCGCGAACTGTTTTAAAACTAATTTTAATTGGTCGGGATTTAGATGGGCGCCGTTAAACCGTAAATGCGTAGAACCCGCTTTTATCATTTCATTTAATAATTCTTTGTTATTTAACGCTGGACCTATCGTAGTTAAAATTATAAATTGTTTTGACATAATATTTGCTCCTTATAATAAAAAATTGGAACTGTATTGACAGCCGCTAAGTTTTTAAAAATTGAAGATTAAAAAAAGCTCTAAAACATTGTAATTTATATATGTTTCAAAGCTTTACAAAAAATATTCTTGCCGTAAATGCAAGAAATTTATTGATAAGATATTAAATCCGCGAATTCGCCTATCAGGCAAATCCACGATTGCAGCAAAATCGCCTATGTAATACATAAAAATTATTACGCATATTTTAACAACCGCGAAAGCGGTTGAATTTCACATAACCGCAGGTAGACTGCGGGGAGCGCAGGAAAACCTGCGGCGCTAAAAACCAAAAACATAACAACCCTGACAAGGGTTGAATTTCAGCCCGAAAAATATTTTCAGGACGCGGTAAAGTTTTTTAAAATATTGTAGTTTATTTGTTAAAACTTTTAAAACCCAAAAACTAAAAAGACACAATTTTTTTATTCGTTCAATTCGTTCGATTCGTTCAATTCGTGGTAAAAAAACCGCGAATCAGACGAATTTAACGAATCTATTTTAAACGCCGTAATCTTTAAAACATCATAAATTTTAATTGTTTACTGTTTTATTGTTCATTCGCGGCTATTCGCGGGAAAATTTTTCTGAGTTCAGCGGTTCGAGATTATTATTCATATGCTCCGAAAGCGAGTTTTTTCTTATGAAGCTCAATCAGTATATCGGCAATTTCTTTCCGCATTATATTTTCCGGCGGACGTTTGCATTCGCTTATATAATTTCTGATATCGGTTCCGCTGATTTCAGTTATATACTGCTTTTGATTTTGATAATGTCCGCAATTTTTTTCTGTCGCTATACCGCCGCATTTTTCACAGTAAAACGGTCCGCATAAACAAATAATGGATATTCCTAAATCTTTTATGTTTGAAGCAAATCGCTGAGCTTCGTATTTATCGTAATAATTTCCAACGCCAGCGTGATCTCTTCCTACGATAAAATGGGTGCAGCCGTAATTTTTTCTTATTATAGCGTGAAATACGGCTTCGCGAGGACCCGCGTATCTCATAGCCGTTTGTAGAACTGAAAAAATCACTTTATCTTTCGGATAAAAATTGTCCACCATTTCTTTGTATGCGGCTTTAACTGCAACCGGCGAAAAATCGTCCGCTTTTTTCCATCCGATAAGCGGATGTATAAAAATTCCATCCGTAAATTCAAGACCTATTCTCTGCAAATATTCGTGAGCTCTATGCGGAGCGTTTCTTGTCTGGAATCCGGCGATGGTCTTAAGTTTTTTTTCTTTGATTTGCTTTTTTACTTCTTCGGGAAATAAAAAATATTCGTCAAGATATGTTATTGATTTTTTTTCTATTGCTACTTTTGTTTTTCCTCCGACCCTGTATTTTCCACGGTTGAATTCTTTATTTACGCCCGGGTGTTTCATATCGGTTGTTCCGAAAATTTTTAAAATATCTTTTTCCGGATTCGTTTCAAAAATATCTTCGACTTCAAGTTCTCCGTATTTTACGCCTGATTCGTCGGTAAGTTCAATAATATCATTTTTAGCTATTTCACTTTTTTGCTCTTCTGTAATTTCAAGGGTTATAGGTATCGACCATACGGTATTATTCGATAAATGCAGATTATCAACTGTGTTCCTGTAATCGGATTCGTTCAGAAAACCTTTTAAAGGTTTAAATAATCCGAATGAAATATTCAATAAATCAAGTATTCCATCTTCATTTAGTTTTAATTTAAGCATAAAGTATACTTCCTAAAATTTATAATATGTTTTTTTGTTTAAGCAGATTGAGAATTTTACTTGCGCAGGTTTCAACATCGGTAACATCAGTGTCGATTATCAAATCGGGATTTCGCGGTTCGTCGTATTTATCATCAACGCCTATCACGTTTTTTTTTAATCCTTTAAGAGCTTTTTCGTAAATGTCTTTTGTATCTCGAGCCGCGCATTCTTTCAAACTGACTTTCATATAAACCTGAATATAATTTTTAATTTTCCGGCGTATGAAATCGCGCGCTTCAAAATACGGGGCTATGTTAGCAACAAGAACAAGATGACCGTTATCTGCAAGTAATTTTGCCGCAAATGCTATTCGTCTGATATTATGCAATCTATCCTGTCTTGAATAACCCAAATCATTTTCAAAAAAATCTCTGACTAAATCTCCGTCGAGAAATACATAATCTATTTTGTTTGTATCCAAATATTTCATCAATTCTCTGCTTACGGTTGTTTTGCCGGAATTGCTTATTCCAGTAAGCCAAACCACGTAATTTGCTTTTTTCATTTAATAAAGATACCCCCCTGTTTTTTTAGTAATAAAAAGATTTATTAATCAGTCCAATCGTTTAATTTTTATTTTGTTCGCTTTTGATTTTTTCAATCTCATTTTTTAAATCGTCAAGTTCATTTTTTCTTTCATCAAAAATTTTTCTGAAATAGGCGAATGAAACAAAATGAAGCGAAATAAAAAAAATAACGATTATCGCAATGAGGAAAAAGGAATCGCGCGAGCGTTTTGTTTGTATGTTTGGATTTTTATCGAATAAAATTTGTTTATTCCAATAATACTCGGAAGGCGCTTCGTTCCATGTCGAATCATTTGAGTCATATACGAATATTATGAAATTATTTTTTGCCGGTTCGTTTACGGGTATGCCGTGTCCGTCTATTCCTATGATTTTTTCTTCGTATTTAATTAGCGCTTCGAAAGGAACTAATTTATCGGATTTTTCTTTATAAGATATTATCAACTCGGTAATACTTTTTAAATTTTCAACGTCGCCGACTTTATGGTGTTTCCAATTCGGTTCTTTTGTTTTTGCGTAATTTTTTAAAAATAATTCTTTAACTGCGATTTTTTCTTTTTCCAAATCAGTTAAAACCGAGGAATCATTTGCGTAAAGATTAGAATGAAATAAAAATAAATTAATTGTAATAATCAAAACTAATTTAAAAAATCTAATCATACTTCTCCCTCCATTTTAAAATAATATTATTCTAAAATACTGCAACCGCGAACGCGGTTGAATTTTACATAACCGCAGGCGGCCTGCGCTCCGCGCAGGAAAACCTGCGGGATGATATCAACCCTGAAAGGGTTGAATTTTAAGACAATTTGAAATTCGGCTTAGAATTTATCATAAAAAATTATTATGAACAAATTTAGGTTTGACGACATTATAAAACATTTTATATAAATACTCGTATGTTCTGCGCGCAAATAGAACCGGATGTTTTCTGTAATACGGCATTCTCATTTTCAAACGATACCAAAATGTATTTGCCTCCTTATTGTAATCGTCAATCCATTTCATCATAGTTCTATGAAGCTCTTGAAACCGCTCTTTTGAAACCTTTAAAACAAAAGCGTTTTTAGGTCCTTTTGTTTCAAATTTTTCCCACTCTATTTCCCCTTCTAATAAACCCAATTCTTTTGTTTTATAATATAATTCAGTGCCGGGGAAAGGAGTAAATACGGATAAAAAGAGTTCTCCGGGATTTATTTGTTTTATAAACTCAAATGTCTGAAGCATTTGTTCTTCTGTTTCTTCAGGAAACCCGATTATAAATGCGGCGTTCCACGGCATATTATATTTATTCAATAGTTCGGCGCATTTTTTTACGGTATCGAGATTCAACTTTTTATTCATATATTTTAATGTTTCGTCGCAGCCGGATTCGATTCCAAGCGACGTTCTATAACAACCGGCTTTTTTTACGAGTTTTATAATATCCGCGTCCCATAAATCCGCTCTTGAATGACATCTCCAAGCGATATTGATTTTCTTTTCGATTAACAAATTGCAGAAATTAATAAGCCGCTGTTTGTTTACGGTGAACACGTCGTCCCAGAAATAAAATTCAATAGCTCCGTATTTCTTTTTCATTAATTGAATTTCTTCAACAACGAGTTCAGGCGATCTCCATCTGACTTTTCCGCCGAACATTTCCCAATAACAGAATGCGCACCTGAACGGGCAACCTCGGCTTGTAAAAATACCGCCAAGCATTGATTGATACAAAGTTTTGCTGTAATTATGATTATTTAATAATAAATGCCAGGCGGGCAGAGGCAGTTTGTCTAAATCGGCTATCAGAGGTCTCAGTTCGTTTTTTTGAATTTCTTTATTTGAATTTTTAAAATATAAACCCTTAATATTTGAAAAATCAGTTTGCTTATTTTCGAGCGCCCCGGCTAATTCAACTAATGTTTCTTCGCCTTCTCCTATAACATTAAAATCCACAAATTCGTTGAAAATAACTTCGTCGGGACAAGCTGTCGAATGAACTCCGCCCATAACTATTGGCGTTTGAGGAAATACTGATTTGCAGATTTTAGCGACTCTTGCCGCGATTTTGAAAGTTACTGTTTTATTCGAAATACCTATTAAATCAGGTTGAAAATTCTTCAAAACGCTTCTTATTTCTTCATATATAAAATTAGATTCGTCTGCCTGCCGTCTTAAAAGTTCGTCGAATACGTCGAGACGGTGAATAAATTCCCAATTGACTTCGCCTTCGCCTATAGCGCTGTTTTCAACGTTATATATTAAACCTGTGTGTCCGGCTTTTTCCAACACTGCCGCAAGATAACCCAATCCGATTGGAAAATATCTGTCAACAAGACCTTTAAACCTTGTATAAGGCGGATTTATAAGCAAAACTTTCATAATAGTTTATCTCCAAATTATTTAAAAAATAGCATTATAACAAAACATTTTAAAAACTTAAATTATACGCCGATAAATTGAGGCAAATCTATATGAACCGGAAAATTCAATACTTTACCGCAAATTGAAAATGCATTCTTGCATTTAGCGGATTTATTTGAATATTTTTTATAAGCTTTTCTTTCCGGTAAAATATACGGCCAGTTAAAATTTCCTATTTCAATATTAAAATTTTTTTTGAAAGTCGAGCATACTTCTTCCGCAATTTTTTTTTCTTTTGCTACCGCGGGATATTTTAGAATATTATGCGTCGAGTCATTTTCAGAAATTTCAAATGGAATAATTTTATCGGAGTATTTTGAAACGATAAAATTACGCCAATTTACCGCGTTTGAGTTTCGTATTAAACTCGCGTCTTTAAATTTTTCAAAATTTTTTTTTAAGACAAATATTTTTTTTTCGCTGATAATGAATTCTTTTATTTTTGCATTGAGATTCAAAACCGAACAAATAATATTTTTTAATTTATTAGTTTTATATTCCTTTTTTTTTGAAATATGGTTTTCAAATTTCAGCAATGTTTCATTTATATTATCAAATGTATTAATATTATTTTTTTTTATAAAACGTTCGGCAGATTCAAGCTGAGAAAAATTTTTATAGTTTTCAGGGTTGAATAGATAATCGGTTAAGATTAATGAAAGTATATCTTGAGTTTCTTTAGTTTCAGGTTCTGGTTTGTTATAACAATTAATTAGACTATTTTTATTGTTGATAAGAAGCGCGCCGCCCTGACCGCAGGAAATAGGTTTGTCAAGTCCGAACGACATAACGGCCAAATCTCCAAAACTTCCCGCGTATTTGGCATTTACCGAACAAAATAAACTTTGCGCGATATCTTCTATTAAAAAAATTTTTTTTTCTTTCACATAATCCGCGGCTTTTAAAACTCCTTTTGAAGCGATTCCAAAATGATGCGGATATATTATAGCAAGCGTTTTATCAGAAACGCAATTTATCATAGAATCTACGTCTAAAGAAAAATCCGATAAATCGCAATCAGCGAAAACAGGTCTGCATCCGGAGTTTATAACAGCATCGGCTACGACGGAGCAGGTAAATGCTGAAATAATTACTTCAAACTTTTTTTCGGTTTTGATTTGTTTAAGACAGCAACTTAAAGCGGATCTGCCTGATTCAAAAAAAATAATTTCGTTAAATCCGTAATTTTTTTTCAGTTCCGATTTGAAATTCTCGGCTGCGGAATTTATTTCATCAGAGTTTACGCTGTTTAATACTTGAAGTATTTCGTTATTAAAAATCGGTTTTATTCTCGGTATCATTGGGGAACGCTTTTAAAAAATGTTTTGGCAATAAATAAAAATTTTTTTGATAAGATACTAAAGAGTTGATTTTTTCAATTTGAAATTAGAGCTGTCTAATAAGTCGTTTTTTTCCGGATATAAATATTCGACGCTGATAAGCGTCGAATTTTAAAGAATAAATTGCGATATAAATATCGCGTGAAATTCGACCCTTTCAGGGTCGATGAGATAAACGTATTATTGGTTGCCGCAGGCTGCCGCCTGCGGTTATGTAAAATTCAATCCTTTCAGGATTGTCGATTATTTTTAAAACACAATGAAAGGAAAAGAGAATTAAACCCGAAAACTGCATAAGGATTTTGAAAAATTGTTCAGTCAGCATAGAATACTTGTTTCAGACAATTTTTCAAAATCTTAAAAACATAAGATTTACGGCTAAAGCCGTAAATTTAAAAAGTTTTCGGGTTTTTAAAAGTTTTAACATAAATTGCGATTTTAAATCTCAATAATGCATCTATGTTTTGAAAAACTTTACTTAACGTTTAATGCGCTATCCGAGTTAAAAAAATATTTCGAGATTGAAAAAAAACGAAATCAAAAGGATAAGATTTTTTAAAAATTTAATTGTCTTCTTAAAAATTCAAGCGAAAGCAGCGTATAAATTAATCTTGAATAATTTGAAATTCCTCTGAAATGTTTATCAAGACAATTTTGTAATCCTTTTTTATCGATATATTCCGCTGATAAAGATTTCGAATCGGATAATATATCAGAGATAAATTTTTTTTGCGGATTTACGCTTGTCCAGTATTCTTCCGGATATTCAAAATGTTTTAAATTATAAGAATATTTTCCGGAACTTATCATTTCAGTAAAACGCCTGAACATAATTTGAGTTTTAATTAATTTAGAATTAAGTTTTATTTTGAAATTCGAAGCGAATAAATCGCAATGAGTATGCTGCCATGGAATTTTGGCAAGCGATGGAAAAGATGTTTTCAACGTTTCCTTCTCAAGTTTTTGATTTAAAAGATATTCAAAAGGCAGATTTGTCATAAAATCAACAAAATCATAGTCGGTAAAAGGTATTGCGGTTTTTGAAAATAAACTCGAAGCCAGATAATCGCCGGATACCATTTTTCGCTGTCTTTGAAAAAGATTGAAATATAATTTGCAATACCTGTCGGGGTATTCCGATGAAATTGTTTTTACAATTTCAAAAATTGAATTTGAGATTGTTTTTGTGTAATCCTTGGCAAAATCTTTGTTAATTAATTCTGATATATCGTCGAGATTTTTCATATAATTCGCTTTTAAAATGTAATCGCTTAAATTATTAAAATTATCTGAAGGAACGGTTTTATCGTAATAAGCTCCATACATATCATCGCCGAAATATCCCCAAAAAAAAGTCGAACCGGAATTCTGTTTTGCTTTGTGAAAAGGCAGCACTACAACTGAACGCGGCGCCATCCCTTCCATAAAATAAGTATGACGTTCAAGATTTTCAACAAAAATATTTTCTGAAATTTTTATTAGTTCTGACTTGAAATTTAATGTTTCCGCAATTTTTGAAGCAAATTTATAGTCAAGCTGTTCTTCCGACCTTCCGTAAGTGTAGGTTTCAGCCGCAGTTTTGTTTGCGTATAATTGCGCGGCTATCATTCTCGAATCAAGGCCTCCGCTTAAAAATAAAGCGGATTTATTATTTGCAGGAATTCGTTTTTTTACTGATTCGCTTAATACGCTATTGTGTTTTTCTATATATTCGTTTGTATTGGAATAACTGATATTTTCTGAAAATTTTATATGCCAGTATTTTATAATTGAAATATCAGTTCCGATGAATTTCAATGCCGAAGCCGAAGGAAGTAATTTTATATTTTCAAAATAAGTTCTGTCTTCAAGCGGATATTCGAATGTTAGATATTCAATGATTCCGGTTTTATCAAGTTTTTTTTCAAAATCAGGATTTTGAAAAAATGCTTTGAATTTTGACGCGAACATAAATAAACCGTTTTTGAAATAATAATATAATGGAATCAATCCGAATCTGTCGTTGAATAAAAATAATTCTGCTTTATTAGAATCATATATAACAATATTAAATTCTCCTTCAATATGATTGCCGAGCGCGGTTCCGGTTTTTTCGAACAAATCGAAAATTTCTTTGACTTCAAAATTATTATTTTTTATTAATTTGCAATTTATTTTAAAAATGTTTCCAAGAATAATGACGATAACATTATTAAATTCCGCCGATTTGGCGGCATATATTTCTTTTGAAATCCAGCCCGCGGCAAAATCGCCTGCGGCCGCTTTGCATGTTTTATCTCCAAAAAAATTTATGGAGTTTATCATTCTTTCAAGGATTTCAGATTTATTTTTTTTTGTTATAATTCCGGCTGCTAAATTCATTTTATTATTTTATTTTTTTTATAATCACGTCAAATCTTATGCGCATCTCGGTTAAAATCCGGCAAGGTCTGTAATTTTGCTCAAGCACTGAAACAAGGGAATTTTCAACGTTTAGCGTTTTAAAAAAATCTTTTTTATAAAATAATTCAAGATTGAATTTTTTTATTTTTAAAGAGTTGAGAATGTATTTGATTTTGTCTTTCAGATTATTAATTTTGTCGCCTTTGTTCATATAATTCAGGTAATCGTTTATTTTTATTTTATCCGGAATATCGCCGATAAGAATTATTCCGCTGGGTTTAACTACTCTTACGAATTCTCTAACGACTTTTTCCGCGTAATTCATATCTGGAAAATAATGAAATACGCTGTAACACAATAATTTATCGAATGTTGAATTTTTGAAAGGTAGCGATACAGACCCTGAATTAACCGCGTTAATTCCGCAATCTTTTTTAGAACGGACGGTCATACCGAACGCCAAATCTGTTCCGATTAATTTTTTCACTTTTGGTTTAAAAACTTTTATGTGCATTCCGGCTCCGCATCCGGCTTCAAGCATTTGGTCGTTTGGCGATATTTGCAATTTTTCAGAAATATCGTTTTGCATAGCAGCGATGATTTCATGCGGAGCGGTTATTCCGCATTGAGTATATCCTGAAGCGGAAACCGCGCTTGATTCGGTTTTAGAGCGGTTATCCCAATATTTGTTCCAATCGGTCATAGTTTTATGTTAAAAAAATTGATTTAAATATTTTTTATAAGATAATGCAAAATCGCAGGGTCTTACAAACTTTATTTTTTTTTCGTTTAAATATTCGAGAATGTTTTTGTATATTTCAAACATATACGGCATTCTGTAATGATTAACTGTTCTGAAATGCCAGTTGAATACCATAATTCCTTTGGATTTTATTATGCTGTCAATATGGATTTTTATTATTTCAAAATGCATATTTTTTTCATTTTCATTTTTCGGATAACCGTTCTGATGAGCGAGTATGCTGTCCATAAATGAAAAAGGAATAATCAATACCGAAAGACGTCCGCCGTCTATGAAAGGATAAAACGGCAAAAAATGTCCGGACCTGTATCCTATCATTTCGTTGTATGAATAAGACGAATCGTATTCAATTTTTTCTTCGTCGAGAATTTTATAAAAATTTTCGGAGACGCGAAGCGTGTGAGCGCGAATTCCTTTTAATTCCGGTATTTCAGAACGCATTCTTTGCAATTCGTTTTTCAGTTCTTTTTGAGTTTCGCGTTTTATCGAATAAACGCTTGAATGAAGACCTATTTCATTTCCGTTTTCAAGAATTCTTTTCCATAATTCTTTTACGGTGATTTTATTGTAAATCAGTTTTGCGTTCAAATCGTATAACGGATCGATATTATCGCGATCGGAACCGAGACAGGTAAAATAAAAAGCTGATTTACAACCGAATTTGTTTTCTGTTTCAAGATATTCTTCATAATTTATTTCATTTATCGCTTTTGTCGAACATATTCTTTTTTTGAATTGAGACGCGGCGTATATAAAAGATTTATAATCTTTGTTTTTTACTGCGGATTCAATAAATTTAAGCGTATGCGCTATAGAATTAATATTAACCTGATCAACGTCGTGAGTGAACATCGCAATGGGTTCTTTTAAAAATTGTTGGGTATCGGAATCCTTTAATTTAAATATGTCTGAACAAATAAATTTTAATAATTCATATATAATCATAGATTCGATTTTATATGGATGATTGATATTATTTAACTGAAAAATCAAACCGAATAAATCGAATGTAAGTTCATTCCCCCTTAATAATTCCGAATATTTTTTATTTTGAATACTTTTAATAATCCGTTCAATCTCATCATTAAAAGAAAATTCCGAATAAAATTTTTCGTTAAAACGTATCTCAAGTAAGCTGTTATTATTTTCGATAATCTCCTTTTTATCGTTATAATAAACAATATCAGGGTCCGAATCGTCAAATACTGCGGGCAAACCAATATAACCCGCAAAAGTTTGGATGGCGTATTTTACGCTTTCAAGAAAATTGTTATTGACTGAATTTATACTGCATTTAATTGTTGGTTTCATATTTTTTTCTCTAAAATTTAATATTGTAATATACTTTATCCACAAAATTATATAGGTTTCCAAACATTCCTTTTATTGAAACAGTTTGATAACCGCGTAAATCGCCGCCGAATTTTCTGAAAAATCTTTCAACGTGTCTGAGCATTGAACCTTCAAAATCAAATTCTTTTAAACCAAGAATTTCCGACGAATATTTTATAGCTTCCCATAAAACCATACTCGATCCTCCGTGATGTTTTTTTTCTGATTTATATCCGCCGAGTATATAATATGACCTCTTGGAATCCCATATTATCATATTTCCCGCTATAGGTTCGCCGTCTTTGTTTCTGCAAATAAATATACGACATTGTTTTCTTTTATTTAATTCTTCAAATATTTTATACGATAATTTTCTGAAATGTTCCATTGAACAGTCCTGTCTGTCAAAAGTATCTTCCACCAGAGAAATCAGCAAATCAAAATCGGCGCAGTTTTCTACAATCAATCCGTCTTTGATTCCTTTGTTAATATCGTTTCTGCACGAACCGCTGTCAAGATTATTCCAAACTGTTTCAATATTTCTTATATCAAGAATATATGTGAATCTTGTTTTATTTTCAAAATTATTCCATATAAAAGGCTGAATATCGTTAATCCACGGAGATAGTTTTATCTCGATATTTTTGTAGATTTTGCGGAGCTCGATAATCATTTCTTCAAGAATTTCCTTGCAGTTTGAATAATGAGTAACTTTTTTTCCTGATACCGGCGGAAAAACCGGACCGCTGTATGGAGTTAAAAGCGGAGTTCCGAAATAAGAGTATCCTAATTTCCTTTTTATAATAGTTCCGGTAAATCCGGCATACAGCAAACCGTTTTTAAAATATCCGAATATCAAAGGTTCGTTATGAACATTTTTCAACCAGTAACTTTTATGAAACAATGTTCCCTCGTATGAAGAATCTACAAGGTTATCCCATTTTTCAAATTCTTTTTCATTTAATATTCTGAATTCGTATTTTTTACTCATCTAATAATGGCAATCCTTTATTAATAATATATTTTAACCAAACGCCGGTTATAAGCGAAGTCGCTAAAGATAATGAAATAAGAGTAGTAAAAAAATTCTCGTTAATTATGCCGAGTTCAAGCGCCACAGTAGCCAAAACTATTCCGGGTCCGCCTCTTGCATTCATTGCCACAGCCAAATTCATACTTGCAAGATTGCCGTATTTTAACAATTTCGCAGTGAAATAAACGGTTATCCATTGAATCAGAAACGCCGCAATTAAATACAACAAAAAAAATAAGGGATTAAATTGCCTTATAAAATCGAGCTTTAATCCTACTATCGAAAAATATATTGGAACAAAAAATACTAAAGAAAATTCTTTTAAATAATTCTTAGCTTTAATAAACTCCGGATTTTTAAGATAACCTACGGCGATTCCGGCTAAAAAAGCTCCGAAAATAACATTAACGTCAAAAATTCCAGCCAACACTACAAAAGAAAGAAGAATAAAAATTATTATTCCGAATTCATAATTTTTTATCAAACTCATAACATCGAATTTTCTAAGCAAATCAATTATTTTAGGAATGAATAAAAGGCATATTGCGAAAAATCCTAATGTTATGAATATATGTTTTGAAATTACGCTTATTGATAATACCGTAGAACTTACAAGTCCAGTCGCTATAGCTAAAAATATCCATAATACTATATCGTGCATTGTAGCTGTTCCAAGAACTATTTTTGCAAAATTTGTATTTATGATATTTAAATCAAAAAATATTTTCGATATTACGGGGATGGATGTTATTGCTATTGAAATTGAAATAACTAATTTTAACGAAATCAGATTGTTTGATGTTCCGATTAATTCTTTCAAATTAATGAGATCGGTCAAATACCAACCGCATAAAAACGGTATTATCGTAGTGGTTACGGTTAAAATTGAAACGGTTTTCAAATCTTTTTTTTCAAAATTGAAATCTATCTCAAATCCAGAAATAAACATAAGTAGAACCAATCCAAACCAGTATATCACAAGAAGGAAATTATACTGGTTTGCAAAAACTGTTTTATGAATTTCAGGAAAAAAATATCCTAATAAAGTATTTCCAAGCAAAACTCCGCCGAATATTTCGCCTATGACTTTCGGCATACGGAGTTTATGAAACAAAATACCGCATATTTGCGCTAAACCGAATAATAATATTATCGCTATAAAAAAAATTTTAAAATCAAACTGGTTTGTCATATAATTAAGTTTTTAAAGAATGGCAAATTATTTCAGACATTTCATTTCCGTTCTATACAGAAAATCCATTTTAAAAAATAACATTTCCTTAAATAACGGAAAAAATTAAGAATATATTTAAAATCAAATTTAATTAAATGATATGCTAAAGCTTTTAAAAACTGCGTTCTATAAAACTTTGATATTTTTTTATAGTTCTGCCGGATATATTCTGAATCGTTTAATTTTTCTGAGATTTCAAAATATTTTTTTTTTGAAATTTCAGAAGCGTTTTCTAATTTAAGTTTATGATTTGAAATAATGAACGGATATATGTCAACCAATTCCGGTTGACGTCCTGAAACAGAAATTTCAGGAAAAAAACTTTTATTAGTCGAATCAACCAGCGGTTCTTTTATATTAAGTTTGCCGTCGTCAAGAATAAAATTGCCCAAACTGTAAAAAATCAGTTTTCCATTATATTTTTCAAACCCCTGAGGACAATGCGGATGATGACCGAATATAATATCGGCTCCGGCGTCGGCGAATTTTCTGAACATCTTTATTTTTTGAGGTTCCGGAAACAAACTGAATTCCATACCGATATGCGCGCAAAGAATAACAATGTCGGCTTTTTTTTTTGTTGATTCGATTTCTGAAAAAATTTTATTTTCGTCTATTCCGTTTGCAGTAGGTCCGGTTTTTTTAGCATTGACCGATTCTTCAATATCGCAGCATGCGATTATTCCAATCGTTTTATTTTTAATTTCAACGATAACCGGTTTTGCGGCTTCTTGAAAATTGTTTCCGGCTCCGGTAAATTTGAAATCCTTATCTCTCAAATAATTTATCGTGTCCGCTAAAGCGTCTGGCCCGTAATCAAGTATATGATTGTTGGCTAAGGTTAAAACCTTGATATTCAACTTTTTTAAAATTTCAAGATATTCCGATTTTGCCCGGAAATGATTGCCTCCTTTAATTATTCTGGTTCCGCGTTCAGATACCGGAGTTTCAAGATTAGCTATAACAATATCGGCTTTTTTTAAAATTTCCTCAATGCCGTTGAAAGATTTATTTTCTCCGTTTTGAATTAAATCATCGCCGAACCCGTTATCAAAACTTATATCTCCAAGCCCGATTATTTTAATATCGCCGGTATTATTTTTCTGCATAAATAAAAAGGTTAGTCGGATAATAATTTTTATTAAATTTTAGACGAATCAATATTAATCCGGATAAATTATTAAATAATAAAATAAGCAAAATAACCGGAGTTAATAATAATTTTAATATCGCTTTCTTTTTACTGTTCGACCAAATATAGTGATATAATGATTTATTGACCATCGTGATTATCGTAACGGCAAAGTTTCCGCAATGTTCAATCTCTATTTTTTTAAACTTATTTTCATTTAAGATTTTTCTGAAAAAATTTTCAGTGAACCGCAAATAATCGTAATCATCTGACGTAATCGGCGAAATATGAGGCGCTATAATAAATAATTTGCCGTTTTTTTTCAGCATTCCGCAAACTGATTTAAAAAATGAAACCGGATTAATTATATACTGCATAGCAAAACTTGAATATACAGCGTCAACGCTTTCATTTTTTACTGGAATTTTTTCTAAGTTACATTGAACATCGGCGGCTGCTTTAATATTATGCATTGATGAACTTATCGAAGGTATGTCAAATCCATAATATTTGATTGAAGAATTATTTTTTATAAATAAATTTTTGTAAGTTTTTTGTCCGCATCCTAAATCAATTACAATACCGGAATTAATTTTTTCTCCGTTGGTTTCAATCCATTTAATTATAGATTTTCCAGTAAAATATGCAGGCGCAAATATTCTGGGTTTTAATTCCCCGAAAAATATTTTTATAAATGAATCATAAATTTTTTTTACAAACATACGTTTATATCTAAATTTAAAAATAAAATAATTTTCTTTTTAATATGCCGTTGATAATATTTCTTTCAGTTTCATTAAACGCTTTATTAAAAAATGAAGCGGTAAAAAATACAATAGCTCCAACTGAAATATATAAAACGAGTATAAAAATATTTTTGACCGGCAAAAACCCGGCCGAATAAAACAAAACTGAAAACATTAGAATTGAATTCAAATTAATTTTTAATAAACTTATCCATGGAATATTCAAGGATATATGTTTTCTTAATAAAATTATCTGCATAATAATTGTGAAGATATTGGTAACTGCAGTCGCTATTATAGGACCGGTTATTCCGAGTTTTTTTGTTAAAATGATTCCAGCTATCAAATTGAAAATCATAAAAATTTTCGAATAAAAACTGATTTCAGGTTTTTCAAGAACAGTTAAAAGCGAACCTATAGGATTCCAGAACGAATAAAACAATCCCAACGAAATTAAAGATATTGCAAAAACATTGAATGAATCAAGATATTCTTTTTTAAACAACAAAAGTATTATATCTTTCCCTAAAAAAAACCCGCCCCAGATTATTGGCGCTATCAAAAAAAAATGTAGTTTTAAATAACTTGTAAAAAACAATATAAGAAAATTCTTATCTTTTTCAACCGTATATTTTTGAATAAGTATTGGTTTTATAACCTTATAGCAAATATTTACCGGCAACAGTTTATAAACCATTTTCACCATTCCTACTGCAAAGGAATACAAACCGGCTGAAGCGGCTCCTAAAATATTTGATATAATCAATATGTCAAAACCAAGTCCGACAATACTTTCGCCGATAGTATCGGAATAGTTATAAAGCGAATAATGTTTCACTCTTGAAAAAAAAGTCGTGTCGCTGGATTCGTCAACTGACGGCAATTTACAAAGCGATTTAGCTATAAATAAAAAGTTTATTAATGTCCAGATAAAAGTGGCGATGAAAAAAATAAGCATTGTAGAATAAAGATTGGACGAATATTTATATATGACGAATAATCCGGCAAATTTAATGATAAGATAAGCTACTTCGGCAATATTCCTGATTTTCTGCAAAAGCAATGAATCAAGAATTGACAAAGCCGAAAAATTCAGCATTTGAATCGGAATCAGTATATAAAACAAAATTATTGAATCGGAAGCGTTATGTAAATCGAATGCTTTTAAATAATTCGTTTTAAATATTACGAATAATACTATGCCGAGTATTGATACGGCAATTTGAAATAGTAAAGTATAACCTATGAATTTTTTTAAAAGTTTGTATGATTTTGTAGTTACGAGTTCAGAAGGATATCTGTATAACGAACTATATATTCCAAAACCTAAAAACATCAGGCAGTATTCAAAAGTTGTTAAAAAAGTTGAATAATTGCCGTATTCACCAACGCTTATAGATTTGACTATCAATTGATATATAAAAAAACCTATCGCGGCGTTTGCAATGTATCCAATATAATTGTATAAAGTTCCCGACAGTAATTTGTTTTTTAAATTAGTCATAATGATTAAGTATTAATATTATAATTTCCCGCATAATCTCACGCAGGCAGGAATAGAATTTCTATCAGTATTCACTTTTTTTCTGAAGTTTTTGAATACTTTTCCGTTCCAGACATTTTTAATTGATTTTTCTTTAATCGCGTTTCCTATTTTCATTTCAAAATAGGTGTCTGAACAGCAGGGAATAATATCCCCGTCCCAGGAAATATTTAATATAAAATATATGGGAGCGCAATTTAATATCGCTTTTTGAGGCGCAATTTTCTCATCCGTAAATGTATATCTGTTTTCTTGAACTGATGTTATAAAATCTTTTACTTCATTTCCGCTTATATTAGCTATTAAAAAACTCATTGGTTTTATTTTAAGATTGTCGCCGCCGATTTTTTTCCTTAATTCGTCAACTTTTTCAATCTGATTAATGTTTTGTTGAGATACGACTATTTGAAAATCAAGACGCGGATGTTCGCTGTTTAACTTTTTTTTAGCTTTTACTATAGCGGTTGTAAAATCAATGATTTTATTTACTTTTCCGCCGACACGGTATTTTTCATAAACATCCTGGTCAGCGGCGTCAATAGAAATAATCATTTTATTCAAACCTGATTTTACAATCCGTTCGGCATCCTCGTCGTTTAAAATATGATTTCCGTTTGAGCTGATTTCAACATATTCAACTCCTAAATTCTTTGTGAATTTTATCATTTCAGGCAAATCTTTGTTCAACAGCGGCTCGCCCATCAAATCCAAATTTGCATACCACAAATACGGCGCGGCTTCGCTCATAATTTTTTTAAAATCATCCATTGTCATAAAACCGCGTTTCCGCTTTTGTTCAAGCCGACCTTCAGGACAGAACGGACACCGTAAATTGCAAATAGCGGCAGTTTCTAAAATTGTTTCAACGGGCATACCCAGATTTCTTGAAAGCTTGAATTTGCTTGAAAAAACAACCAATAAATAATTTAATGTTTTTAATGAAAATAATTTTCCTGCGGCTATTTTTATGGCATTGATTTTTCCGGTTTCAATTAATTTTCCGACGCTGTTCACATATTTCAAACTTGTCTTTTTTAATATAGAAATCAATACCGCTATTAATAAACCAAAACTAAAATGTATCCTGTTTCCGGTGAACATTATTATGATTTCGTAAAAGTTTTTGTTTCTTAAATCAAATATGATTTTCCAAAAATTTAAAATTGAATAATTATAGACATATTTTTTTTCTATAGGGACGTCGTATTTGAATCTGTTATCCAAATCAGATTCTAAAAAATAAAATTTTTCAAATCCCGAAGTTTTTAACGAATTAAAAGTAGAATTTATATCATCGAAAATTCCGGTTCTTATAAGCAAACAGGTTTTCATATCAATCCTTATCTTCTAAAATAATTTTCTTATAAATTTTTTTATTCCTGATAACTTTAATTTCAATTTAAAAATCGAATCATTTGAAATAAATTCCCGTTCTATTTTAAAAATGTCGCGGTTGTTGAAAGAAATTTCTCTGCCGTGAGTAACAACGCAGGCGGCTTTAAATCCGGCTTTTTTTGTTATTTCAATTATGCTTTTAGAATGGTCGCCGTATGGATATGAGAAACTGTCAATTTTAATTCTAAATTTTTCTTCTAAAAATTTTTTAGAATTTATTATTTCTTTTTCCGCGCTTTCCCCTTCAATTTGGGTCAATCTTTTATGCGACATTGTATGACAACCGATTTCCATTCCATAATCGATTAATTCTTGAATCTGTTCTGATTTCATAAACCTGTGTTTATTCTGATTCAATGATTTCCGCCATGCCGGCAATGTTTCATCTGAATCGATATATCCTGATATTATAAAAAAAGTAGCTTTTATGTTATGTTGTTTTAAAATCGGAAAAGCAAAAATATAATTATCTTCCCAGCCGTCGTCGAATGTAATACAAATATCTTTTGGTTTTAAATTGTTTGATTCAAATAATTCAGCGTAATTTTTAAAAGTCAAAAAATTGTAATTTTTTTTTACAAGAAATTCTATCTGTTTTTTAAAAAGACGGCAGTTTACGCTGATGGTTCTTATTTCAGGCATAAACGAATCATAGTCATTTATTCTGTGATACATTAAAACAGGATTATAATAAATTTTCATAATGCAGGATAAAAGCAATTAAAGAAAAAACCACGAATATAACGAATAAAAAAACAGGTTAAAAATCTTTCAAAATAAGATTTATTCTTAATTTTTTATATTTTTACTAAAGCATATAGTTCTATTTTTATACAAATTTTTTTGTATTTACTCTGACAAATATGTGAAGTTAATACTTTTTATTGCAGCCGAAACATACAAAATAAAATAATTAACTTTATGAAATTTTTTTTAATACTAAATTCAAAAAACTGCGTTCTAATTCTAAAGCAATTTTTGGATTTAATTTATCCCGTCAAAATCCGATTCGAATATATAACAAATTCTTGAATCGCTTTTTATTATTTCTTTGCCAAGACCGATTA
>DAINAU010000024.1:0-3102 GCA_036733285.1 bacterium | reverse complement strand
AATATATAACAAATTCTTGAATCGCTTTTTATTATTTCTTTGCCAAGACCGATTACCGGATGACTAATTGTTTTAAAAATTTCTTCGTTATAATCGCGCGTTGGAATTTCAAATATTTTCTGGTTTCCAAATCCGGATATTATAAAAGAATTTATTTCTATTCCGATTTCTTTAGCCGTTAAATAACTTATTTCAGCCCACTCTTGCGAAGCGTAAATCGAAATCATTTTTATTTTTTTTTCAAGAAGTTTTTTGAATTCTTCTTTTAATATTGAACGCGCTCTTTGGTAATGATTAATACTCGCTTCAAGATACTCTTTGGTAAGCCGGGCTTTTTCTTTTATTCCGTCAGGAGTCAGCAAATATGCCAGACATTTTCCATTGATGCGTTTTACTTTAACATACCCCTTTTTTGTTAGCCGTTTTATAAATAAATTAACCAGCCCTACTGAAACATTTAATTTTTTGGAAAGCTTCATCTGAGATACTTCCGGATTATCGGAAATTTCTTGAAATAATTCGCGTTCATTTATCAATTCTTTAATTGCATTCATAATCATTCAAACCCTGAACATTCAAATTTTGAATGATTGTATTGATTTTATAAAAATTGTCAATATTTTTATTTGAAATTTTGGGGTTAAACTCGGAATATAAATGAAATAGAGCATTTCTGGGCGTTGTGAAGTTTCTCAAAGCATATATGTTTGTTAAATAAACAGCAGAATTATTTTTTTGCTTTTATATGAAATATATGGAAGAATGGATTATATTGTATTATAATTCTAAAAATCGAAAGTAAACCGACATATTTTAAAAAAAAGATTAATCGTTTTGCTTTTTTATTTGAAATATTTTCAGGATTTTGCAGTTTTGAAATTAAATGTTGTTTGAACATATCGCCGCTTATTTCATTAAAACCGCTTTCGTTAATTATATTTTTAATATTGTTATAAGTTATTAAATTCAAATGGTTTAATAAAATATCCGTCTTTAATCCCCTTAATTTTAAATATGAAGAAAGAATTGATTTGGATAATATTGGGAACCAAAATATTTTATAATGAGCTTCATAAAAACTCCGATAATTAGGACAAAAATGATAAGTTTGTCCATCATTTTTTAAAACCCTGAATATTTCTTGAAAAACTAATTTTAAATCTTTTACATGTTCTAAAACTTGATTACTAATTACAACATCAAAAGTTTCTGATTTGAATGGCAGTTTTTCGCCGACGCAGTTTAAATAATCAATTATTTTGGTTTTACTATTTTCTTTTAACAGATTAGCTATTGCAACTCCCTGCAAAGATACATCCACCCCAACAACAAAAATATTTTTAAATTGTTTAGTAAATGAACGTTCAAGTTTACCTGAACCGCACCCTAAAATTAGGATTTTTATATTATCAGATAATAATTTTTCTTTTTTTAACACTTCAATCATTGATTTTTGAGATTCATCGCATTCAATTATACTTTCGACAAATCTGTTAAAATCAACCCATTTTTTGTTTAGTATAAAAAAGGTTTCATAATATTCTTTTAGATATTTATTCAATTTATCAGTCATACTATATTGTTTTATTACAAATTTATAATAAATAATTATTTGTATAAATTATATATTAAAATAAAATTAAATCAATTTATTTTTAACAATAATTTTGAATTTTCCAAAATATAAATAAATAGTTATTATAAGTTATATTATTTTTTTATAAAATAACTAATTGAAAAATAAGAATAAAAAACAAAAATATAAATAATATTAAAGTTTTTTTAAAAAACATACGATAAAATAATAAAATAGAAATTACAAGGATGTAATAATACAAATGCAAGGATGTATAAACCATCCCCAAAAATCAAATAAATTATTTTTGGGGTTTGTCAAACTCACGTTTAAAATTAAAAATCATACTTTGGAAAAATGCGTATAAATAATCCAATAGCGAATTATTCATTTCGTCAATTGGAGAAATTTAACATTTTTTCCAATAAATCCTTAGAAAAATTATCTGCCGGTCATAGAATAAACCGGGCTGCAGACGACGCTTCAGGTCTGGCAATATCAGAAAAGTTCCGGACTCAAGTAAACGGAATAGCGCAGGCGGAACGTAATATTCTTGATGGAATATCGTTGATACAGACAGCCGAATCAGCATATTCGGAAATAACCGATATATTACAGCGAATCAGGACGCTTGCTGTTCAGACCTCAAATGATACTCTGACAAATGAAGACAGAAAATTAGTTCAGTTAGAGGTCTCTCAATTGTTATCAGAAATAGACAGATATGAAGAGAATGTCGAATACAATAAAATTAAATTGTTGAAAGGAACAGCCGAGACAAATGATAATGAATTAAATTTATTGAGACAGTATTTAAACGATAACTGGATAGCTGCAGGTCAGCAGATGGCGAATACTATATATGATATGAGCGGCAGTGAAGGCGGACCGCTCGAGGTTGTTCTTGACGCAGGAGCCGCAGGCGGAACTTTAGCTTATGTATCGACGTGGACTGCAGGACCGAGCGTAGTAAAACAGGAATTACATATAGAATTAGCTGATTTTCAACCGGTAACTCTTCCGAACGGCGGAGCAAATCCGACATTTTATAATGATAGAATAATCCTTCATGAGATGATACATGCTACGCATGCGTGGCATTCAAACGGCATATATGATTTTAATACGGATGTTCCGACCTGGTTTAAAGAGGCGGCCGCGGAATATTCTCACGGAGCTAATGACAGAGTATTATATGACGGAGGAATGACAGCAGGCGGTTCCGCGGCAATCAGGACAACCGACATATCAAATTGGGGAGGAACATCTATATATTATTCATCGGCATATGAAGCGGCAATGTATATGAACCGGACATACGGCGGAGGCGCAGGAGATTCCGATGGAGACGGAAGCGTTCTTGATCAGATATTCAGGCAAATGGAACTTGGCAATTCATTTGATGATGCTATTGATTATGTTGACGATGGAATAGTAAACGGCAGTTTGAATGAAACCATTTTTTTAAATAATTATTCGAATGCCGCGGCATACGACGCGCAGATTCAGGCGGACGCGGCATTTTT
>DAINAU010000023.1:0-32121 GCA_036733285.1 bacterium | reverse complement strand
TTTTGAACAGTTAGAGTTGCCTTGGGATTTGTAAATTTTTTTTGGACAGCAGTGAGAAATTTTAATAAATTTTTTATCGTCTATATTTTGAAGGGACAAATTTAAATAAATTTCGCCTTTATCTTTGATGCTTCGTATGGCGTTGTCTATGATGTTTTCAAGAGCCTGGAAAATTTTATCTTTGTCCGCGCTGACTAATTGCGGTTTTTCGATATTATTATTAAAATGCAAAGTAATTTTTTTTTGTTTGGCGAGATTCCGCATTTCGTCAAAAGCCGATTTTGAAAGAGATATTATTTCTATTTCGTTAAAATTGTATATTTTTTTTGGCGATTTCAATAAGGAAATCGTCAGGATATCCGATACTATCCGATTTAATCTGTTTAATCCCGTTTTTAAATTTGCAATAACCTGTTTTTGTTCGTTGGGTTCGACAAATTCTAAAAGCTCAATGGCGCTCATCATTATTGTCAGAGGAGTTCTCAACTCGTGAGAAACAAGATTTATAACGTCTCTTTTTAAAATCGATAATTCGTTTAATTTGTTGTATGCGTCTTCAATTTTATTTTTTTGATAAACTATTGTGTTGGCTTGTTCTATGAGAGATTTATTGAGGGATTGATTTAAATTTTCAATTTTGCTTTTTTCTTCGAATAATATTGAATACAATTCTTTTCTTTCTTTTTGAGTTCTGAAATATTCAAGTCCTTTGTTCACGATAATTTTTAATTCGTCCAAATCGCAGGGTTTCATTATGTAATAAAAGACCTGACCCTGGTTTATAGCGTCTATGACCATATCTTTATCCGCGTATCCGGTAAGAACTATCCTGATGATTTCCGGATAATCGTTTCTAATTTGTTTAAGGAGTTCAATGCCGTTGACCGAAGGCATGTGCAAATCCGTAACAACCAGAGATATATCGTTTGATTGAAGCATATCTAAGGCTTCTTTGGCGGATGACGCGAAAAAAGAATTAAAACCGCAATCCTGTATTTCTCTTTGGAGCGCGTTGAGTATGTTAATCTCGTCGTCTACAAACAGAACTTTTAATTCCATAATATTCTCCGAAATCGAATCTGCCCAAATACATTTTGGGTTAAACTATTTTAAACTAACCGGCGCAAACCAGCATACGCCCCTTGAAAATTCGCTTTGTCCGATACCCGTTATATTTCTTTCATCGTTGATTAAATGTAGAATGCTCAATAAAGATTGTTTTTCAAATAAGGATGCAATAGTCGAATCAAGCTCGATATCGTTTTTGCGCAAAGGCTGATATGTAAAAATTAGAGAATGGAAATGAGCGTATATATCGCTGTTGTTTGAAATCTTTCTAACAAAAGGATTTAAAACCGCATTATTATTTTTATCCGCTATACCGATTGTTACAGTTAAACATCTTTTAAAAGCGGGTTCTATTGTAAAGTTTAAATTGGTTCGTATTTGCGGATAATCAAAAATAGAATTTGATTCCGGCTCCGGCAATAAAGGCGATTTTCGTAATGAAACTCCAACCATACCTGTAGTTTCGGCGACAAGGATAATTCCGGCGGTTCCGGTTTCCGAGAGTTCTACGGCAGTTTTGATTAATTCGGAGAATTTTACGCCGTTTTTATCGTCTTTTGATTCGAATCTGAAATACGAATCAAAATCGCCGGTCATTGTAAATCCGTATAAAATATTTATTTTTGGAATTAAATTGCCGGAACTGATAATGAAATCAGGAGCGTTTCCGGAACCGGAGGGCAAATAAGCGGCGGTTCCGTTTAATGCGGCGTATTCTCCGAATCTCGATTTGCATTCTTCAAACGATTCGCCAAAAGCCCCTATCCCTATTCCGTATTTATTTTTTGAAAATTCTAAGGCGCGGGATTTGTATGCTTCGTTGGATTTTAAATTTAAAAAATCAGGTTTTCCGGCGATATTTCCGATTAACGGTTTCGCGCTTTCGGATTTTGACAACCGGTAGTTAAATGATTCGGTTTCATATTCTTTTAATTCGCCGTCTCTGATTTCATTGCCAGACAGAACGTTTTTTTTTTGCATTGCCGGATTCAATATGAGAGAAGTCAATCCGGTCATTTCAAGAATTGATTTTACGGAATCAGAAGGCTCGCTAATATAAAATTCTCCGTTAAGTTCTTTTAATTTTTTCGAGTATTGAAGAAGAACCCGGACGCCGGCTGAACTTATATAATTTATTTGTTTTGCGTTTAAATATATTTTATCGGCTCCGGTTCTTAAAATTTCCGAGAGTTCGCGCGATAAATGCTCTGACCAGTATGCGTCAAGTCTGCCGGAAATTGCGGCTTCGATAATATTATTTTTTATTGTTTTTATAATTTCCATAATTTATTGTTTATTATAGAATAATTGCCGATTTAGTCAATTTTTTATTGATTTATTTTTTTGTTAAAAGACTTTGCCGATTACAATTCCTCTTCAATTCCTCTTCAAATTTATTTTGACTTTATAAAAAATAAAGCCGATAAATGTCCGCTGAACACGCTTAAATAAATTGTTATCAAAAACATTATTGAAAACGAAAAAGCGGTTTCAGAAGTTATATCAAAATATTTCAAAATATTAATTATGGTAAATTCGCGGGGACCTATTCCGGCGGTTGATATTGGAAGTATTGCGATGATTGATGAAATTGATATAACTGCGATGACTGTGAAATAGGAAATATCAAGGTTAACGCTGCGGCTGATTAAAAAAGCTTGAAAAAAATAACAAAGCCAGGATATGACTGTTATGAAATTCCAAATCATTATGTCAAAATAATTAAACTGCCTGAACGATTCTGAAATATTTAAAATTTTTTCGGCAATTTTATTTAGAAAAAAAATTAATTTTTTTATTATAAACTCGATTATAAATTTTGGCGTTTTGATTAATAACCATGATATGAAAAAAAGCGCCGCGGATAAAATTGAATATAAAACGGCTTGTCCGAATGAAAAATACCCTGTTTTAAAACATATATATATAATTGATAAAACTCCGATTTCAAAAACAATTATCAAATCAATGATTCTGTCAAATATAACCAATGATAAGGATTTCAATTTGGAGTCTATATGTTTATTAATAAAAAACACTCTTGAAAATTCTCCGATTTTTCCCGGAGTCAAAGCTCCCCAAAAATAACTTTCCATATAGGATTTATATAAGCTCATAAATTCGATTTTTTTCACGACCGCAAATTTTGAAGATATTAAATACATACGAAAGGTTTTAAAAAAAATAATTATAGGATATATTAAAAGCGATAATGCGAGAAGATAATAATTGCTGTCAAGTATTATATTCCAAACCGTTTTTAAATCTTGTTTGTATAAAACATATATAAATAAAACAACGCCTATAAGATTTAATAAAAATCTGAATTTTTTTAGATTCATAAAAATTATTTTAAATATTAAATTAAAGGTAGAATACTACTAAATTGCCGTTGATTTGTCAATCTTATATTATAACGATTAAATTTTTTAATTAAACGGCATTGTTTAATAATCTGACGGCAAAAACTCTTGACAAATCTTAACGTTTTAAGTATGGTGTTTTAGTTTTTGAAAAAATTAAAAAACTAAAGTAAAATATTTGGAGCATCATTTTTTCTATGCGGGTTAAAACAAATAAAGCTCCAAAATTAATGATTTAAAATATATGCCGTCTCCGATAGCTCATTCAATTATTGGTTGTAGTTTTTATTACTGGTATATTTCACGGTTAAACTCAAGAATATCTAAATCTCTTCAAATTATTTTTTTATCGTATTATGTTTTTCTTTCTACATTATTTGATTTTGACTTTTTCAGATTTGATAATATGACATTAAGCGTAAGTTTTAAAAATCATACGCGTCATTCTCATTCTATTTTTGTTTTGATTATAATTTTTTTGATAATTTATCTGATAAGCGTTTTTTTAAAAAATCGCATCCCCGAATATAAACTTTTTTTAAAAATGAGTTTTATCGCATTATTATCGCATTTAACTCTCGATATGTTTTGCTGGGATAAAAATTATAGCAATGGAATCGGCTCGCCCTTATTTTATCCCTTCGGCAACGAATGTTATATTTCAAAAGTGTCTTTGTTTTTTGGTCTTAACAGACTCGATATTTTTAGTTTTTATAATTTTGCGATTATATTCATTGAAATATTGATTTCTTTGATGTTGGCGGTTTTAATCGCAAAAGCTTCCGCTTATTATCTTATTAAGAATTCTAAAACGCTCAAATGAAAATATATTTCTATCAGCTTCCGGCTCCATTGATAAATAAAGAAAAAGTCAGAGAAAATACGATGAATTCAGCAGGATATTTAATATCGTATTTTATGAAACAATATCCCGTTTCGGATTTTGAATTTTATACGGCGGATTCTTTTATAAACGACGAATACGGAGACGCGGCTTTAATCAATCATATATTAATTTCAAAACCGGACGTTCTTTGTTTTACCTGTTATTGCTGGAACATCGGCAGAACAAAACTTATAGCTTCAATAATAAAAAATCAAATGCCGGAGATTAAAATTGTTTTCGGAGGTCCGGAAATAACTGCCGATAACGATTATTTACTTACTGAAAATCCGGCGGACTTTCTGGTTACCGGAGAAGGGGAAAGACTTTTTGAAAAATTGTTGGTTTTAAATTTTAATCTCGCGCCGGATGAATTGGGATTTATTTTAAAAAATGATAAAGGAAAATATTATTTCAACGGCTATGGAAAACCGGTTCAAAATCTCGGAGATTTTCCTTCTCCTTATTTATGCGGAATTATCAAACCTGAAAAAAACGGGTTTATGAGATTTGAAACTCAGCGCGGCTGTAATAACAAATGTTCTTATTGTTATTATGGAAAAGAGTTTGGAACGAAAAGGATTCTTGAACCGGTTAAGGTTATAGAACTGTTTGAATATGCGTTGCAGAATAACGCGTCTGAAATCTTTTTGCTCGACCCTGATTTTTTGGCGAGAAAAGATATAGCGGAACTGCTTAAACGCATTATAAAAATCAATTCCGGAAATAATAAAATTGAACTCCATACCGAGCTTAACGCCGAATTAATAACCGCAGAAATCGCAGGATTATTGAAATTAGCCAATTTTAAATCTGCGGAAATCGGCTTGCAGTCCGTCAATACCGATAAATTAAAACTCATAGGCAGAAACAATAATCTTGGTAAAATCGTGTCAGGCGCAAATCTTCTTAAATCAAACGGCATAAACGTTATATTAGATATGATTATCGGACTTCCGGAGGAAACGCCGGACGATGTCTTAAAGACCGTGAAATTTATTAAAAACGAAGGATTCGCGTCTGACGCGCAGGCGTTTAATCTTGCGGTTTTGCCCGGAACTAAATTAAGAACCGATTCAAAAAAATTCGGAATCGAATATATGTTCGAACCGCCGTATTACTGTCTGAAAAATAATTCGATTAATAACTCCGAACTTATTTCGCTGTTTGAAGAAACTGAAAATGTTTTCGGCGTGGAGTTTGATCCGATTGAACCGCCATCGTTTATTGAAAACCGGAATTCTGATTCTTCCGTTATTAATATTTCTAATTCCGGACCGCCGTATGGCGGCGCGATTAAAATTAATAATACCGATATGAATAATTTTGAGATAATCGATAAAATAATAATTGATTACGCCGGTTTTAATATTAACTCTCAAACCTTTGAAATTATCAGGAAATCCTTTGATTCTATAAAAAATAAAGTTTCTAATAATTTCTGTTTGTGGCTTAAAAACTGCCGCCGTGAATTTTCGGATTTAACTGCTGATATGATTTTCGAACTGACTTCAAATAATAAATCCGCGGTTTTTGATTTTATAATTGAACCTGAAAATATCGGGGATACGGATTATTTACATTTGTTATTTGCAAAAGAATTTCTGAATAACGGTCATTATATTAACAATTATTATTATTTTAATTTCGGCGGCGCTTATTCCATCTCATCAAAAAAAATATTATTGTTGAAAGAAGATGTTTTTAATAAAATTGCAAAATCTGAAAATATTGTTTGCGATGGTTTTTATTATATTCCTTTGTTTGAGGACGCGTCAAATATAAATCGCCTTAAAAAACATTTGAAAAAACATCAGGACGTTGTATTGAAAATCGAAGATTCGGAGAACGTTGCCCCGTTTCTTGAAGATTTGAAAAAAAATTTTTCGAGTTATGCCGAACTTATTCATTTTACCGATTCCAAACTTCAAAATGTATGGAATGGTTTTTTTGGCTTAACGCCGGCCGTTTCGGAAAATACTGTTATATTGGTTTAACAGTAAAAATGAAATCTCCTTATTTTCTTAAAAATTATAAATCGTTTTAACCCAACATCAATTCTTTTTCAGCCGGATATTTTTCATTTATTTGAACGCGATCGTCTTTTGGTTGAACTCTATCGAGTTTTGAAGATTTTATGTAAAACAATCTTTCGTTTTCTATTTCGGAAACATTTTTTATATGTTTAACTATTTTATCGAAACGCATATGATATTGTTTATAGAAATATGCGGTTATTGAAGCTTCGACGTGGACTTTGACCTTTTCAAGATGTTTTTCCCTTATGCTCGCGGAATACTTTTCATAATCGTTCACTTTTTTCATTAACCCGGCGCAATTGTTTTTGAATTCCTGATTTTCAATATCTATCGATTTTATGGCATGTTCGATAACCGCGTCGATATGTTTATAAATCTCGATTAAATCGTTCATATCGTCGTTGTCAAACCAGATTTTACTCTTCATTTTTAATTTTGTATATTCAATGATTTTTTCAATATGGTCTCCGATTCTTTCAATTTCAATTACTGTCTGATTTATATATTGAGTAAGTAAAGATTGTCTTGACGACAAGCGTAATTCGTTTATTTCAATCAAATAATCTATAATCGCTTCTTTAATTTTGTCTATTGATTCTTCGTATTTTTCAACTTCGATAAATTTGATTTTATCCATCTTAACAAAAGCAGCTATCGCGTGTTTAAGCATTTTTCTTGATATGCGGAGCATTCTTTCGGTTTCTTTTATTGACGCTACTATTGCGCGTTCAGGCGTGATAATCAAATCGTCGTTTAAGAAAGTGCCGGCGGTTTCTTCCTCTTTTGATTTGAATAAAAAAACGATAAATCTAACAAAATGATTATAAAAACATAAAAAGATTATTGAATTTAAAGTCTGTATTATAGTATGCGCATTTGCTATTTCTCTTGTGATGTTATGCTGGGATATCGAAGGAATAATATAATTGTATAACGGATACATTAAAGCCGCTATTACCGCGCCAAAAAAATTAAATAAAACGTGCGACCACGCCGAACGTTTGGCTTCGATATTTGTTCCTATCGCCCCGATTATCGTTACTAAACATGTTCCGATATGAGCGCCGAGTATCAAAGGAAAAACGAATTTAAAATCGTTTATTACGCCGGAAGCAGCTAAAGCGAATAATATTCCTATCATTGCGCCGCTGCTTTGCATTATGGCGGTAAATACTGTCGAAATAAAAATTCCGACAATCATTCCGGATACTGTCGAGGCGTCCGTGGTTCTGAACATTTTTAAGAAATATTCGGATTTTTTAAAGGGCGCCACCGCTTCTTTCATAACCTCGATGCCGAGAAATAAGATTCCGAATCCTATCAGTAATTTGCCGGAATTTTTAAGCGATTCGTTTTTTGAAAACATATCTATCAGAAATCCTGCGGCAATTAGTAAAAAACAATATTTTCCTATATCAAAAGATATTATTTGCATTGATAAGGTCGTGCCGATATTAGAACCGAGAACAATCCCGAACGACTGGGCGAAATTTAGAAGACCGCTATGAATAAATCCGACGGTCATTACAGTAGCGGCGCCGCTGTGTATTAAAAATGAAACGACGGTTCCGATAAGAACGCTTTTAAATTTTGTTTTAGTTAATTTTGCAAGCCAAATTCTTAATTTGTTCCCGGCGACCGCTTCGAGAGAATGAGTCATAATCTTCATTCCGAAAATAAAAAGGCCGGCGCCGCCGAGAAGTTTGAAAAATTCGAGTAAAATTTCTTTGTTCATATCGTTATCCTGATAAATAAATTAAAAATCTCCTTTTAAAACATAAGCGATTGAAGCGAGATTAGAATTGATATTTCTATAACAATTCAGTATGTCGAGATATATCGACGACGCTCCGACAACCTCCGGAATGCTTCTGCAAAGATTTGTGTAATGATCTTTTTTTATCTCATTTTCGATTTTTATACTTTCGGTTTTTCGTTTTATTATATCGTCGGCTATTGAATAATCGTCTTTTGCAAAAGATTCGAATAAATCTTTATAAAGAAGCTCCGTGGTATTGTGAAAACTTTTCAATTTTTCAAAATCGTCTTTATATAATGGAATATCCTTATCAATAATTTTTTGAGCGAGCGGCATCATTTCTTTATTTATGATATCCGCGATATGTTCGATATACTCGGTTATATAAAGGAATGACCTCATTTTTTCGGATTCTTCAAGACCTATTTCAGTTTGGGAAATTTTGGATAAATAATTTTTTATTGAATCCTCCAAAAAATCTATTTTGTCGTCTTCGGCGATAATATCATTTTTCAATTTCTCGTTTTTAGTTTCATATACGGTTATGGTTTTGTCGAGCATACTTTTGGTTTTAAACGCCATTCGCGCGATTTCGTTTTTTGTTAGATTTAAAGCTGTCGACGAAAGCATCAGCGCGTTTTCATCAAGATATTTAACCTTATAAGTTTCGCCTTCTTTTTCAGGTATAAGATAAACGCAGAGTTTTGCGAGATGTTTTGTGAATGGAAGCGTAATTATTACCGCAAAAATTTTAGAGATAGTGTTTGCGTTGGCAATCTGTCTTGGAACATTGGCGCTTATTTCCGCGGACGTTACCGCGTGAATGCCTCCGGCAGTGGTATATTCTATAATCGTTTGAAATAAATCTAAAAATGGAAGAAATATCGCGGTTGTTATAACATTGAATAAAATGTGGGCGTATGCGGAACGGCGAGCTTCCCTTGTCGAACCTATTGAAGCTAAAAACGCGGTAATACAGGTTCCGATATTTGCGCCGAATGTGAGCGGTATCGCGGCTTTAAAAGTGAGTATTCCTTGAAAAGCAAGCGATATGAAAACGCCTATTGCCGCTCCGGAAGATTGAATCAGAGCGGTAAAAGCCGTTCCTACCAACACTCCTAAATATGGATTTTCAAGTTTTTGCATAAACTGTATAAAAGGCTCGTAACTTCGCATAGGATACATTACGTCTGAAATAATCTTTAATCCGTAAAATAAAAATCCGAGTCCGAGAATTATTTCGCCGAGATATTTTTTCTTGTTTGTTTTGGATAAAAATATAAATAAAAAACCCAAACCTATAAGAAGAATCGCGTAATCCGTAAGTTTAAAAGCCACTATTTGCGGAGTAGTTGTCGCGCCGATATTGGCGCCGAGAATTATTCCGATTGATTGAACAAGATTCATAACTCCGGCGTTTATTAAACCTACGATTAAAACAGTGGTAGCCGAACTGGATTGAAAAATAGTAGTAACGACAAAACCGACTAAGATTCCCATATATTTGTTCGACGTCAGTTTCTTTAGAACATCGGATAATTTGTCGCCTCCGAGTTTTGTCAGACTTTTTCCCATCATAGACAATCCGTAGATGAACATAGCGAGACCGCCGAGCATTCCAATTATTATATAAAACCACCAGCTTTTTGATTTTGCTTCCGCTTCAATGATTATATTGTTGTCAGACGTTAATTTTGAAGAAGCTAATATATAATATATTCCGTCTTTGTCTCCAAGCGTTATTTTGGTTTTTGCGAATCCTGCGGAATCGGTAAATACCTCCGATTGAGAAAGTTTGAAATCTTTAGCTTTGTCCGGATGTTTTAAAACCTTGAAATAAACCGGTTCGTTTGTTATTGGAGAGTTTTTTTCTCCAGTCAACTGGACGGATATTTCCGAAGTTAATTCTTCTGAATTAAAACCGCTGATTTTGTCTTGCCCCGGATTGTATGAAAAATTTGAAATCTTATAAGGAGAATTAGGCGATTTTTCCGTTTGAGCGCAAATACTTATTGATGAAAAAAGTAAAACGCTAAAAACCAATATCAATATTTTAGATACTTCATTTTTTTTCATAATGCTTTTTATCTCCGTTTAAGATATTTAAGCTTATCATATTACCAAAATACTATTTAATAATCAACCTAAAATTTTCCAATATTATTTTCTTTTATTTTCAACGCTTTTTCAAAATTCAATTGCAGTTTCAGGTTAATTGTTTGTTGAAACAAGAATTTTATTCATATTAAGATTTATCATTTCGTTTTGTTCTGAAACTATTTTTAGATTATGAAAATAATCGGAAAACATCAATACTTTTTCAAATGAATCGATTTTTTCTTTTGAAATACTTTCGGAATATGAAGATTTAAATTGTTTGAATAAAAACCGGTTATTGATTAAAACTTCTCTTGAATACTTTGGATTCTTTAAATATTCGTTAAAAAAGTTTATAAAATTGTTTAATACGCATATTTCGATTTCAAGTAATTTTATAACGTTTGGGCTGAATTTTTGAATGTTTATACAGTATGCCGCAGAATCGAATATATTTTTCAACCGGAAATTAATATTATATAAATCTTGCCAATAGAACGGCAGATATTTATTTTTTAAAAAATATTCCCCTGCCGAATTATTAATTTTCGAGTATTCAATTTCAATTTCAGCCGCCAAATTTAATTTTTGGGCGGTATTGCTCTCGCTTTTTTTTAATTCTTCAAGCAATCTTTTTATTAATTCGCATTCTGATTTTAATTCATTTTCGATGTTTATATTATTTTTTTTTATAAATAATTTAACTAAAAACATTTTTGGCTACGCCTCCGTCAAAAATATTTTTGCCGTAAATGCAAAAAAAATTTTAATAAGTTGTAAATGGATAAAGTAAAAGCAAAAACTTGGATAATTATAAAATGAAATATTGAAGCGTATTATTTTTAAGCGGTTATTTTGAAACAAACGAAATATCTATTGCAAAAAACGATAAGCCGCTTATCTCCGACGTAAAATCGCTTATCAGTTTTATAACGGTCAGAAGATATAGCGGGATTTTTAATTGAATAAATTTTGGTTTTAATCCACAAGAAATTTTTCCCGAATCATTTGAGCTCGGATTATATCGCGTTTTTCAGGGTTTTTGTCAAGGTTTGCGTCGTTGGCGTAAATTTTTTGCAAATGTCCGGGCTGTAAATAAATAAGTATATCGTTTAGGGTTTTGATAGAAATATTGTTCAGTATTTCAAGATCAACCCCGAGTCTTATCATCGACAATAAAGCCATAGTTTCGTTTGTGGCGATAATTCTTGCGTTTTTTAAAATGCCGTAGGACCTGAATATCTGGTCTTCAAGACGCATTCGCGATTCCTGCAGAAGAATTTTTCTCGCGTTTTTTTCGTGTTCGACGATTTGTTTTGCTATGTTGTCGATTTTCTCGATTATTTTTTCTTCGGTTTTTCCGATTGTGATTTGATTTGAAATTTGAAAAAAATTGCCTATGGATTCGGTTCCTTCTCCGTAATATCCGCGGATAGTTAATCCGAGTTTTTCAATGGCTGAATTTATTTTTTTTAATTGATTAATCATTATGATTCCGGGAAGATGAACAAGTATGGAACATCTCATTCCTGTTCCCGCGTTTGTCGGACAGGCGGTCAAATATCCGAATTCGTTTGAAAAAGCGAATTTTATTTGGGTTTCAAGCTGTTTATCGAATTCATTGATTGTTTCCCAGTTTTCAAATAATCTTAAGCCGGAATCAATGGATTGAATTCTTAAATGATCTTCTTCATTAATCATAACGCTTAACTTTTCGTCGCTCTGGAGAATCAACATTCCCTCTTTTTTTGAGGCGAGTTGCTTGCTAATCAAATGACGTTCAAGGAGTATAAGGCGTTCCGCCGGAGTAAGTTGGTTCATTTCGTAAAACTCCGGAGATTTAAACGAGGGACAAAATTTGATTGCGTTTTTCAGATTGTTTTTAACATCCGCGCTTTCAATATCGTCCATATATTCGGGAAAACGGATTTTATCTATATTTCTCGCAAGCCTTATCCGGCAGCTTAAAACTATGTCCGAAAAAGGACCGCTTGAATTAAGCCATTCGCCTGGCGAGTCTGATATTCTATTAAAAATCGACATAATTTATTTTTCTCCGAAATTCAAAATCATTCTAACTTTTAAGCGTTCAAGTCAAGTCTGTTGCGCAATTAATATGATTTAACGATTCGCATGATTTTACAGTATTATACATCAGCATTGTTATGGTCATCGGACCGACTCCGCCCGGAACCGGAGTAATGTAACCCGCGATTTTTTTTACGTTTTCAAAATCAACGTCGCCGCAAACTTTTCTGACTGTGATTCCGGATTCGTCGGTTGTCTCGAAAACGTTAAATCCGACGTCGACGACTACGCATCCTTTTTTTACCATATTTTGCCGGATTAAATTTGCGGAACCGGCAGCCGATATGATTAAATCGGCGTTTAATGTGTGTTCTTTAAGATTTTTTGTGTGGATATGACATATCGTGCAGGTGGCTATTTCGCATAATTGAAGAAGAAGCCCCATTGGTTTGCCTACTACGTTGCTGCATCCGATTATAACCGCATTTTTTCCTTTCAAAGGAATATCATAGAATTCTAATAATTTGACGACCCCGAAAGGAGTGCAGGAAATGAAGTTTGGATTCCCGCAAGCCAATCTTCCGATATTCAGCGGATGAAATCCGTCCACGTCTTTTTCCGGATTGATCGCATTAATAATATTTGCCGTATTCAATTTTTCCGGCAGGGGCAGTTGAACAAGTATACCATGAATTTTCGGGTCGCGGTTTAGATTGTCTATCAAATCAAGAATTTTCCGATCATCCGCATTTTTGTCGAATTTGAAAATCTGCGAGTCTACGCCGAGCGTCTCGCATTTCTTTTTTTTTAAATTCACGTATGTTTGCGACGGCTTATCATCGCCGGCAAGTATAACCGCAAGCGAGGGTTTGATATTCTTTTTTAATAATTCTTCAGTCTTGTTTTTTAGTTCGGATTCGATTCTTTTCCCCGCCTCGATTCCGTTCAAAAGTATTGCGTCCATAATTTTATATATTTTATATGATTTATTTTATTACGTCAATTAAATTGTAATGTTCGATATTAGTTGCTGCTCCCGTTTCTCCGTCAAATGTTATAATGACGGAATTTAATTGAGATTTTGAACATTTTGCGAGTTCGAATTTTACCGGCATCCCGGTAAGAAATTTTTTCAATACAAGCGTTTTATCCACTCCGATTATAGAATTGTCATATGGACCGGTCATTCCGGCGTCCGTGATAAACGCCGTGTAATCGTCCAATATCTTTAAATCGTTCGTTTGTATATGCGTGTGAGTGCCGACTACCGCTCCGGCTTTTCCGGACGCGTAATAAGCGAACGCTGATTTTTCCGACGTCGCCTCGCCATGAAAATCTACAAGTATTATTTTGGATTTATTCTTGATTTTCAAATATATGTCGTCGAATTTCCTAAAAGGACAATGAGAATCAGGAATAAAAACTTTTCCTATAAGATTTATTGCGCTTATTGAAACGTTTCTTTTTTCGAAAGTATAAAAACCATTGCCGGGATTGCCTTCGGCAAAATTTGCGGGACGAATTAATGCCGGAGTCTTATTTATATAATCGTAAATCTCTTTTTTGCTCCATATATGATTTCCCGTAGTTATAACGTCAATTCCGAGTTTGAAAAATTCGTCCGCGATTTTCGGGGTTATTCCGAAACCTCCGGCTGAATTCTCTCCGTTGACTATAACTGCGTCAATCTCTTTTGTTTCAACTGTTTTAGCGTAATTTTTTAAAACGATGTTTCGTCCGGTCGAACCGAAAATGTCTCCGATAAACCACACCTTCAATAACTTAGACATAAATTATATCCTTTGACAATTTCTTTAAAATATTTATTCGAATTCCCGCAGATTCAAAATCTTGTTCTGCGCGCCTGTGTTGTTTTTAAGTTTTACTGATTTTTTAAACCATTCGAGAGCTTCGTTTTTCTTATTTAAAGCTAAAAGAATATCTCCGTAATGTTCGAAAATTATCGGGTCTTCAAATTCGGCGAAGTTAATTTTTTTGATGGTTTCAAGAGATTTTTCATATTTTTTTACGAGATAATAATACCACGCGAGACTATCAAGGTAATAAGGATTCTCCGGCTTTGCCTTGACGGCTTTTGAAATGTAAATGAAAGCGGTGTCAAAATTAATATTTTTTTCAAGGTAACTATAGCCGACATAATTATAAATATGAGGGTCTGCGAAATTTGAGAATTTATTTATAATGTTTTCGTAACACTCCGAGATTTTATCCGTGTTGTTTGAAATCGAATATAAATTTGCGAGATAATTGTAAATATCGGGAACGTTTATTTGTCGATAAGTATTTAAACCGGTTTCGAGAAGTTCGATTGCCGAATCCGTTTCTTTATTTTTGTAATAAGAATTTGCAGTCATTAACCATATTTCATAAATTTCAGGTTTAAGTTTTAACGCGGTTTTGAACGATTCGATAGATTTTTTATAAGCGAGTTTGCCGTCGTAAATATAACCTAAAAAGATATGCGGTTCAGGCATAGAAGGTTTACGATTGATTAAATCATTGCATAATTCGAGAGAACTATCGTAATTTTGATTGTAAAAATATAATTTTGAAAGCAGAAAAATAATGTTGACATTGTTTTTATGTTTTAAAAGCAAATTCTCAAACGCAGTTATAGCAGGTTCGAATTTCTGATTTTGAGCGAAATATAATCCTGCTTCAGTGATAAACAAATCGCTTTTTTTTCGGTTGAGCTGTTCTTCGGAATTAATGGAGAGAAATTTATCGAAGATTTGATTCGCTTCGTCCGTTTTATTTTGAAGCGCGTAAATCTGCATTAGCTGAAGATACGCGTCCACGTAAGAATCTTCAATTTCGATAAGCCGTTTGAAAGATTCTTCGGCTTTATCAAATTTGTTCAGCATATAAAAAGATAATCCGAGATTATATAGCAGCGAAGGATTCGCGGAATAATAATCGTAACACAAATCATAATAATAAACTGCATTTTCATATTTTTGATTTAAAAAATAGGCGTTGCCAAGAAAAAATAAAAATTCCGGATTGGCAAGAAAAGTCTCGGAATCCGAATTAAACGCTTTGACAAGATATGTTAAAGACTGCTGCGGAGCATTTAACATAACGTATAGTTTTCCGATTTGATAATAAATCTCGGGAGAATTTTCCGGTGAAATAATTAATACAGTTAAGAAATCTTTTAACGCTTCTTTGTATTTTGACATATCTATTAATATTTTTGCTCTGGTTGTTCGGAAATACGCGTTATTAGGTTCTAATGCGACTGCTTCGTCAATATATTTTTGGGCTTTTTTTAATTCGCCGTTATTGTAAAAAGAATTCGCAAGATGAAATTTCAATATTCCTTTTCTCTCGGCATATTGATTTTGACCATTTTTTTTTTTTGAGATTTCAGTCTTGGTTTGAAAATTATCGTTTGGCTTTAAAACTTCGGTTAATTGTATATTTTTTTCAAAACCTTTTGTTAAATCAATATTATTCGCAATATTATCATAACAGAATATCCGATAATTATATGAAACCGTAAAAATAAAAACAGCCGCGAAAAATTTTAAATACATATTGTTATATTTTAATATTTTGATTTATATTGTCAACCGGTTTTTTTGCCGCGAAAATTGGCAGAGTTAATACGCAAAAAGTAAAAATTTTACAACACAGACGGGGCATAAAAAAAGTGAAGTTTATTAAAACATAGATGTTTGCTTACGACGCAACTGAAAAATGGTATCATAATATTTTCTTTGACTACTTGTTATCTGGATTTATTATCTTTTTCAACTGAATTTAAACATATTTGCGCCGCAGCCGGGACAGAGTTTTAGAGGTCTATCTCCTTGATGCAGATATCCGCAGCGAGAGCAGATATAGTATTTTTTTTGAGGCAAATCAGAGCCGGAGTCAAGATGTTCCAACGCGTTTTTAAATTGATTTAAATGTTCTTTTTCAGCTTCAAACGCCGCCAATATACTAACAAACGCGGCTGCGGATTTCGATTTTTCAGATATTTTTAAATAATCGGCGTAAATAGAGTCTATTTCTTCAGATTCCCATTGAATAGCTTTTTTTAAATTCTCGCGAGTTGTTTGATTTTTAAATGAAGCCAAAAACATCAGTTTAGAATGAAGATACTCGGATTTAGCCGCGGATTTGAATAATTTGGCGATTTCAGGATAGCCTTCGGATGCGGCGATTTCAGCGAAAAATTCATATTTTCTAAACGTCTGAATTTCTCTTGAAAATGCGTCGTTCAAATTTTTAGCGACAAGATTTTCATCTTCGGAAAAAGATTCCGTTTCGCTGCCGCGTTTAGCCGCAACCGGAATTTCAATCATATTAATAAGCCAATCATTATTAACAAAATTTAGTTTAAAATAATGATACGAGATGTTATCGTAAGAATGATTATCTGACTTATCAATTGCAGACCCGCCTCCGCCTGTAATAATAATCCTGTATCCGTCAAGAATATAATCAACCGCCGAATGAATGTGTCCGCAAAAAATATATTTTATTTTTTCTTTATGTTTATCTAATAATGACTTAATTTTATTCCATTCTTCAGTAGTTATATTATTATTTGCGCAAGGATTTGGCGGCGGAATATGAAAACTTACAAAAATATTGTCGTTATCAGTTTCATTTAAAATTGTTTCTAAAAAAAATAATGCTTTTTCATCGAAAAAACGTTTTGAATTGTCGAGAGCGATAAGCGAAAAATTTTTGGCGTTTATGACATAATTTTTTTCTCCAAAATATTTTTCATAGTTTTCCAAATCATGATTGCCGGGCAAACAGAAAACCGGATTCGCCGCCGATTTGTTTATCATCAAAATTGCCTGATTAAAATATTTTTCCGAACCTATTGGAACAATATCTCCTGTAACAAAAGTTAAATCGGCTTTTAATCTCAAAATTTTTTCGAAAATTATTACAGTTTCCGTATTATAACCGTCGCAACCGGGGTCGCCGCACACAATTATGCTTTGCGCATTAATATTAAAATCCAATTTTTCTTCACAAGATGCTTTTACTATCATATTTTTTCCTTAAAAAATTATTTTATTCGGTTAAATAAATTCCGGTTTCATTAATAAGTTTTTTGAGTTTTTGTTTATAATCGCTCGGAGCGGCAAAAAGAAAATTTTTTTCTCACAGAGTTAAAATACTCGAAATCTTCTCCGGCAAAATTCACATCAAATTTTTGCGTTAAAAATTTTTATTTTATCATTATATTTTATAATCTCATTTTCCCTTATTTTCGGCGCTTTTTCAAAATCCAAGCGCAGTTTTTGGGTTAAAAGCTGTTCGACCTGTTTTTTCATTGTCGGCAAGTAAAAATAAAGACATATTTTGATTTCTTTAAATATTTTTTAATTTAATGATTTCTTTTATTTTATTGACAACCGACTCATTGCTTATCGGTTTTGTTATAATATTGTCAACGCCGGCTTTTATTATTGAAATCACGTCGTTTTGCGTAAGTTGTTCGCAAACCGCGAGAATATAACTTTTTTTCATAGAACACTTTAGTTCGTGCGTTCTGATTTTTTTAACCGTATCAATCAATGAGGCGATTTCAATATCTACTATGACTGCGTCCGGTTCGTTTTTTATATAATTTATCAGGATTTCTTCTTTGCCGCCGGCTTCGATCGTATTAAAATTAAAAGGAGCGAGAAAATGTTTTATCATTCTTACGCTGTAGGGTTGTTCGTTTAATAAAATTTTAATATCGCTCAATTTAATTTTAAAATCACTTTTATCAAAATCGCTTCGCTTATCGATATAATAATTACTGCCCGGCATAGATTTAGCTTTCTTTTTGACCATAACGGCTGTATCCGAAATCTGAAATATAGAATGAAAACTATGATTTATCGAAGGAACTATTCCTATCGAAAGAGAAACAAACTCGAATTTATTTTTAACGCCGTCTCTGCCCGGAGCTATTATTCCGCCGGACCGGATATCGTTAGGTTTGTAAAACTGTTTTATACCTTCGTCGAATTCTTTAATGAAACATTGAATCTGAGTCTCAAAACTTTCAGATTGCAGTATTAAAATAAAATCATCGCCGCCTATATGTCCGATAAAATTATTTTTATCGGCGCCGAATAATTTTCTTAGACTATCCGTCGTATAAAGCAAAACCTTATCGCCTTTATCAAAACCGTAATAATCGTTAAAAACCTTGAAATTATCCAAATCAATATAACAAAAATAAAACTGTTTTTTTTTAGCGAGTAAATCATTGGTGAATTTTGAAATTACATTATTACCGGGCAAACCGGACAAGGGGTTAAGCCCGGAGAGTTTCTTGCGCAAACTTAACGTGTGCTTAATATGCGAAAGCATAATTGACGGAGAACACGGTTTTGTGATATAGTTATCCGCGCCGTATTCGAAACCTTTTATTATATCCTGTTCTTTGCCTTTGGCAGACAATATGATAACCGGTATAGAAGTAAAAGCGGCAGTAGCCCTGAATATCTCAAGAAATTCGTAGCCGTTCATTTCAGGCATCATAATATCAAGAATTACAATGTCTGGAATAAAAGTTTCAAGTTGAGAAAACGCTTCTTTGCCGTTCGTCGAATGTTTGACCGAGTATTCTTTAACGTCGAGCCTGTCGATTAGCATCTGGGCTATCCACTTATCATCGTCGATAATTAAAATTTTTTCCATAATTTTTTTTTAAGTTTTTAACAAGCATACGTCTATGTTTTAGAAAAGGCTTAAACGATTCAAAATGGAATCGCCGCTTCACTTTACATCTAATGCATCATCCGAGTTAAATTAAAATTAATTATAATAATAAGCGATTATTTGTCAATTTTATAAATATTTTTTTAATTCTTATGCAATTCGACGTTTGGAAAAAAAGAGGTATATGTATAATAAGAGGAATTCAATTATTCCAAAAATAATTTTAAGATTGTAAGGCAATACGGGATGATGATACTGTGAAAAAAAAGATTCGATAATTCCGGCCCAAATTAGAAGCGCCGCGCACCCGGAAATAAGCGCGATCAAATCGTTTCCTTTTTCAAAAATTCTTTGTTTGAGTCCTTTATTTTTAAATGCGAACATTGCTCCGGCAAAAATAAAAGACGCCTGTCCGGCTATCAAAATAGCTGAAATCTCTACGGTTCCGTGCGGAAGCAGCCAGCCGCATAAAAATAATGTTTGTCCGGCTCTGATATAATCTATTATGACGGCTCCAAGAATAACTCCATTGTAAAAAAGCATTATCGCCGGACCCACGCCAAAAGTAATTCCAAGCGCAAAAATAAAAAAAGATACGCGCGCATTATGCGTCGTTAAAAACGCTGAAAAACTCGATTTTTGATCCTTTAATTTATCTTTGTCTTTTTCGGATTCTTCAAATTTAACTCTGTCGGACGGTTTTTGGCGCAGAGCTTGATAAGGAATTAATATATTTTTAGCTTCGTCGTCAAAATATACCGCCGCAGCTCCAAAAACAACTCCGGCGATCAAAAAAAACAGAGAGATAAGAAACGCTAAAATATTTTTCCTGAATGTTTCCGGAAATATAAATAACAACCAATTTCTAAAATCTGTTTTATGACGGCGAACTCTCGTTTCATTGATTTCCGAATACGCTCGGGAGACGAGTTTTTCAATATAAGTTTTTATCTCGGATTCGCTTGAATAACTGATATTAACCAGATCGTTTGAAACTCTTTGAAATAAATAATAAAACCTTTTAATTTCTTTGTAAGACAAAACGTTTCCGTGTTCGTTTTCTATTTTAGAAATTAATTTTTCAAACTCTAACCAGAATGGTTTTTCGGTTTCTATAAATTTTCTGACGTCTGCAATCATAATATAATGCTATATTAACTGTCTTTTTTTTATTTCAAGATATTGAGAGGCAATATCGGAACCAAAAGAATTAATTTTTGCGGTTTTAAACATTATTCCGTTTCTTGCCAATTTTTTTTCTATTTCTCTAATATCCTTCCAAATTATATGATTTCCGAGTTTTGCATAAATATCGTCCAATGATTCAACTCCGGAATCGGAAAATAAAGGTCGAAGATGCTTATTATCAGGAATATTAACGCAAACAAGATGTTTAGGCGAAGCAGATTTGGAAGCTTTATAAAAATTCTCGGCAAGAACGGGCTCGTCCAAATTTGTAAGAATAATCAATAGAGCCCTGCGTCTGATATTTAATCCGATAAAATTAAATAATTCTTCGTAGTCCGGCGAAGTTAATCTTGATTTTACATCAAACAAAACATTTTTGCAAATATTATAATGTTTTCTGCCGCGTCCCGCTCTTATAAAATTTTCGGTTCTATCATTTGAAATAATAAGCCCGAACAAATCCCCGCATTTTTCTATTGCCAATCCGGTTATTAAGGCGGAAGCGATAAATTTATCAAGAATAGTTTGAGCATTTTCATTAAAATCCGGAGCTAACTCTGATTTCAAATCAATGTCTGACTTTAAATCGAACTCAGATTTCGATTCGCGTTCGTAAGCCGGCTGTTTTTCTCTGTTTTTTATTATTGCTTTCGAATCGGGACATTTATTTAAATCCAAAATTTTACGGCGGCTCAATCTCGACGAATCGATTACCAGATAAACTTCTTGAGTTCGTTCGGTTTGAAATATTTTGGTTATAGGTTTGCCTCGTTTAGCGGAAATTTTCCAATGAATATCCTCGTAATTATCTCCGTTCATATATTCCCGCAGCTTATCGAATTCCCTGCCTTTTCCGTATTGTTTTAGATTATGAATTCCAATTCCGTTTTGTCTTGCAAAAAAACCGGCAATATTTCCGATTTCTTTTTTTATATCAGGGTAAGTCCGAATGTCCATTTTTTTTTCAATTGATTTTCTTATATTCCAAAAACCGAATTTTGAAAGAATATGAATATACGAAATATCAATTCTATATTGACCGTTAGATATTCCTTTGCATTTAATTTCACAAACATAATTTTTACAAAATTTATTCATTACGATTTTTTCGGTTTTTCTTACCGGTTTTATTTCTTCCGGAAATCCGACGGACAGAACCGCTGAAATAACTATGTTTTTAATTTTACTAATTCTAACGCAAAATACGCTTTCTTTCGCTCTTATTATTTTAATTGCTTCGGGAAATTCGATTATAACATATTTTGAATAATAATATCCGGTAGCCGAGTCTAAACAAATAAATATTATGAAGACCGCCGCAGCCGCAATAGAAATATTTAATAACTCCGGCAAAATTCCGGACAATCCGAAAAACGGAAAAAAAATTATAGAGCTCCAAACGATAAGCCGGTTAGAGGGTATAATCATCTTGGCACCGGTATGTTTTTAAGTATCGCATTAATGATTTCAATTATGGAGTATCCTTCAATTTCATATTCCGGTCTTTGAATCAGCCGGTGTTCAAGAACCGGAACCGCCATAAATTTGATATCGTCGGGAGTCGCGAAATTTCTTCCGTTTATAGCGGCAAACGCTCTGCTTGCAAGTATTAGAGATTGCATTGCCCTGGGTCCGGCTCCTATTAAAATATTCTCGTTATTTCTCGTTTCTCTTATGATATCAACGATATAATTCACGAGTTCTTCTTTCATAAAAACGGAATTAATCGTTTCTTGAAGAATCGTTAACTCAGATTGTTCTATGACCCGATAGACCTTCCCCGAATTTAAAAAATTTTCCGGCGCATCTGCGCCAAGCGTTCTTTTGGCAAGAATTATTTCATCGTCTCTATTTGGAAAGACTGCGTTTATTTTCAGCATAAATCTGTCTTTTTGAGCTTCCGGCAACGGATACGTTCCCTCGAATTCAATAGGATTTTGAGTGGCGAAAACCGTAAAATGTTTTGACAAGGAAAATGTCTGACAATCAATTGTAACCTCCTTTTCCTGCATCGCTTGAAGCAGAGCGGATTGCGTTTTTGCCGGTGCTCTATTAATTTCATCTGCAAGAAGAAATCCTGTAAAAACCGGACCTTTTACAAAAACAAATTCATTCTCTTTCATATTGAAAACATTGGCTCCGGTAATATCGGCAGGCATTAAATCCGGAGTAAATTGTATTCTCGAAAACTCGCTTCCCAATACTTTTGCGAGCGTTTTTACAAGCAGCGTTTTGCCAACTCCCGGCACTCCCTCCACTAAAGCGTGGCTTCCGGTCAATATTACGACAAGCGATTTGTCAATAGCTTCATTCTGTCCAATTATAACTTTACCAGTTTCATCTTTTATTTTTTTTATTCTGTCAGTAAAGAATTCAAAATTTTCCGATGTTTCCACGCGAATCTCCTTTTTAAATTCTAATTTGCCATTAATTTTAAAAGTCTATATTCGCTTGTCAACAATTTTTCTTTTTTTAAAAATTTTATTATTGACTTATTCATTTTGAACATTTATTATTTTATAAAATTGCGTTATTATTCAAAAAAATTTTTGATGATAAATTTTAATAAAGTCAGCGGCGGAGTTTATGTATCCAATATCTGTTATTATTCCGGTTTATAATGAAGAAAACGGCGTCAGCCGGGTTATTGAAGATTTAAAATCCATATTGACCCAAACTCAAATTTCTTATGAAATCATTGCGGTGAACGACGGTTCTACGGATAACACCAGAAAAATTCTTGAAAATATAAAAAACATAAAAATTATAAATCATCCATACAATAAAGGTTACGGAGCCGCGTTAAAAACCGGAATAAAAAATTCAGCATACGATTATATCTGTATTATAGACGCGGATAACACATATCCTATAACGGCAATACCTGAAATGCATAAATATATAGGCGAATACGATATGGTAGTGGGCGCGAGAATAGGTTTAAACGTAGATATTCCATTCGCGAAAAAACATGCGAAAATATTTATAACAAAACTCGCGAATTATCTTGTCGGCTCGAAAATTCCGGATTTGAATTCGGGCTTGCGAATTTTTAAAAAAGAAGCGGCTTTGTATAATATGAATATACTGCCGTCCGGATTCTCATTCACCACCACCATAACCTGCGCAATGTTAAGCGCCGATTATTTCGTTAAATTTTTTCCAATCGATTATTTTCAGAGAACCGGGGATTCAAAAATCCGTCCGTTTCACGCTTTTGAATTTTTTCTGCTTGTCATCAGATTAATGGTATATTTCAAGCCGCTTAAAGTATTTTTACCGGCGTCGGCTTTTTGTTTTATAATCGGAATATTAAGAACTGTATATACGATAATTAGAGACAATTGGAAGATTACCGAATTATCGTTGATTTTATTGATTTCCGCGCTTATGATTTTTCTGATTGGACTCCTTGCCGATATGTTTGTAAAAAGCAGGGGCATAAAATCGTGAGTTTTACGCTTCTGAAAAAAAGTTCGAATTCAAAAGCCAGACGCGGTAAATTAAAATTAAATCATTCCGAAATCGACACTCCGGTTTTTATGCCTGTAGGAACTCAAGCTTCGGTAAAATCCATTTCTCCCGACGAATTATACGAAGCTGGATTTAAAATAATTTTATCAAATACGTATCATTTGTATTTAAGACCCGGCGCGGATATAATAAAATCTCAAGGCGGGCTTCATAAATTTATGAACTGGAAATATAATATATTGACGGATAGCGGCGGATTTCAGATTTTCAGTCTTTCCGGTTTGAGAAAATTAAAAGAAGAAGGAGTGGAATTTACTTCGCATATCGACGGGTCAAAGCATTTTTTAACGCCTGAAAAAGCTGTGGAGCTTCAAGAAATTTTCGGCTCTGATATTGCAATGGTTTTAGACGAATGCATAAAATATCCTTGTTCGGAAAAAGACGCTGAACGCGCAAAAAATTTAACTTTCAACTGGGCTAAACGATGTAGAAACGCGCATTCGCTCGCTTCTCAACTGCAATTCGGAATAGTTCAAGGAAACGTTTTTAAAAATCTTAGAAAACAAAGTTCGGAAGAAATTTGTTCCCTTGATTTTCCCGGTTATGCCGTAGGAGGTTTAAGCGTGGGCGAACCTGCGGATATCCGAAACGAGGTTCTTGACTATTCGGTTGATTGGCTTCCGGATAATAAACCACGTTATCTTATGGGAGTCGGCGCGCCGGAAGATATTATATCCGGAGTTAAATGCGGAATAGATATGTTTGACTGCGTATTACCCACTCGAAACGCAAGAAACGGTCAGGTTTTTACCAAAAACGGACCGATAAACATAAAAAACGCTTCATTCAAAAACGATTCGAATCCAATCGACGATTCTTGCAAATGCTATACGTGTAAAAATTTTTCGCGCGCGTATTTGAGGCATCTTTATAAATCCGGAGAATTGCTGGTTTTACGGTTAAACTCGATACATAATCTTTATTTTTTAAATAATTTAATGCTGGATATTAGAAAAGCAATAGAAGAAGACGAATTCAAATCTTTCGCCGATTATTTTTTAAGTCAATATTCCAAGAGTTGAAATTAGAATTGCTGATTTTAACGGGATTTGATTTTAATTAACTATGTTTTGAATTTCGAATTTCAGCCATTCCCGTATGACAAATCGCAAAATCGTATTTTAAAGGATCCGAAGGTTCCATTGTTTTCAAATAACCGGTTATTTCTTCCGCAGTCCGCCAATCGTTTGTTTTTCTCGACGTCATTCCGGTTTTCCGGGCGCATTTTGAAATATGAGCGTCAAGCGGAATTATAAGATAAGAAGTTAGATAACCGAGTTTTTCATTCCAAACGCCCGGGTCTATTTTATCTTTGCGAATCATCCATCTTAAAAACAAATTTAATCGTTTACAGGGACTTCCGTCTTGCGGGGAAGGCAATAAATACATAGTTTTGCCTAAGGGCAAACGTCTCTTTTTTGAAACGGTTAAAAATTCTTCCCTTATTATTCCGGTAAAATTCATTAAAATATTTTTAATTTTAATATCTCCGCCGGTAATTCCGGATAAAAAAATATTTTCAATGCTCCCGTATTTTTTTAATAAATTTCTTAAAGAATATAAAACCAAGGCGATATCAGTTCCGTTGTTAAATCTGTGTTTAAATCCTTTTAAACGCGTTTCAAATTTAACCGCCGGATTCATTATGGCGTCGTAAAGAGAATCGCCGGCTGAATCGATTTTTTTTAAAACACTCGAAACGCCGGCTATAATGATTTCTACTCTGCCGTAAGCGAGCATCGAAGCCAAAAAACCGGCTAATTCGCGATTTTTTTTTTCTTTGTAATTATAAATAAAACGGACGGGATCGTTTGAAATCCGGGTTTTATAATCAATCCGGTTAAGCAGCGAATCAAAAAAAATTTTATTAAAAATCATTTAGGGATGCGAATAAGGATTTGCAGGATTAAATCCTTCTATGATTTCCCATTCGTCTATATATCCGTCGTCGTCGGAATCAGTCATAAGATTTTTAACAAGTTCGAGAGATTTATTGTAAAATTCTGATTTTTCGGGAATTTCATTTAGTTTTTCAATCGCTTTTTCAAACTCGTATCTGTAGACAAAACTTTTCGCCCGATAATAAATTACGCCGTAATAATACTCGTCGTAGTTAATTATCGTTTTGGCGTCGTTATGATACTTAAAAAATGATTCGCAATTTGCGTCGAGAACGGAAAAATTTCTGGCGGAAAGATTATCGCGTATTTTCGAATATAAATTCCATTCGCCCTCGAATAATTTCAGCGATTTTTTGTATTCGGCATATTTTAATTTGCCGTCGGTCTTTTTATTGACTGCGGGTAAAATCTCTTTAGGCTCTTTAAGATAAGGCGCGTAAAAAGCCTTTTTTGAGCCGCAGGAAATTAACACGAAATTTATAATGGCGATAAAAAACAAAGCAATAAGATATTTTTTCATAATTTTTTTATGTAACAAATTTTTTTTATTCAACAAATTTACTGAAAATCAAAGCTCCGTTATGACCTCCGAAACCCAAAGAGTCTGACAATGCTTTATTAACGACCGCGTTAACCGGATTATTAGGAACGTAATCAAGATCGCATTCGGGGTCTGGAGTTTCATAATTTATAGTGGGCGGAATAATTCCTTTTTTTATAGCGAGGATTGAAGCGATAGATTCCACTCCGCCGGCTGCTCCGAGCAAATGTCCGATTACGGATTTAATGGAGCTGATTTTAACTTTTTTCGAGTGTTCTCCAAACACTTTTTTTATCGCGCTGGTTTCAAGCGCGTCGTTAAGATTGGTTGAAGTTCCGTGCGCGTTTATGTAATCGATTTCTTCAGGTTTGATTCCGGCGTCCTGTAAAGCTATGTTAAAACAGCGCGCCGCTCCTTCGCCTTCGGGCGCCGGAGCGGTTATGTGATACGCGTCGCCGGAAGCTCCGTATCCGATTATCTCCGCCAATATGACTGCGTTGCGTTTGACCGCGTTTTCAAGGGATTCTAAAACGAGTATTCCCGCGCCTTCTCCCATAACAAAACCGTCTCTGTTTTTATCAAAAGGCCGGCTGCCTTTTTTGGGATTGTCGTTTCGGGTGGATAAAGCCCTGAGCGAACAAAATCCGGAAACGCCTATAGGACAAATAGCGGCTTCTGCCCCGCCTGTGATTATTGCGTCCGCGCAACCGCTTCTAATATTATGGAACGCGATTCCAATGGCATGGGTGCCGGAAGCGCAGGCGGAACATACTCCGTAGTTAATTCCTTTAACCCCCAAATCAATTGAAACTTCGCCTGAAATTATATTCAGAATAAACATCGGGATTACAAACGGACTGACGCGCGAAGGCCCTTTAAGGTTCAACACTCCTATTTCTTTTTCAAGCGAATCTATGCCTCCTATGCCGGAACCGATTATTACGCCCACCCTGTTAAAATCGACGTTAGACTGATTTAAACCCGACATTTTAAACGCTTCTTGAGACGCGGCTATCGCAAATTGCGTGCATCTGTCTCGTTTGCGCGCCTTTTTTTTGTCCATAAAATTTAAAGGATCGAATCCTTTTACTTCGCAGGCAAATCTTGAATTATAATTTGTTGCGTCAAATTGAGTTATGGTATCCGCGGTCGATTCGCCGGAAATTAATATGTTCCAAAAATTATCGACGTTCAAACTATTTCCGGGAGCTATTGTTCCCATACCTGTAATAACCACTCTTTGGTTTGCCTTCATTCTACCACCCTTAACTTTATTAATTTTCTAATATTTAATTATCATTGAGCCGTATGTAAACCCGCCGCCCGCCGCGGTCATTAAAATCATATCGCCTGTCTTAATTATATTGTTTTTTACGGCTTCGTCAAGACCTATCGGAATTGTCGCGGACGAAGTGTTTCCGTATTTGTCTACGTTAATCATAACTTTTTCCAATGGAAGATTCAATCTTTTTCTTAAAGAATCAATTATTCTAAGATTCGCCTGATGCGGTATAAAATAATCGATGGATTCTTTTTTTATGCCGGTTTTTTCAAGCAATGCCGTGGAAGTTTCCGACATAGTTCTAACCGCCGCTTTGTAGACTTCAGTCCCGTCCATTTTTATGTAATGCATTCTTTTTTTTAGAGTTTCTTCCGAAGCCGGATATTTTCCGCCCCCGCCCGGCAGACATAATATGTCGGAAAGATCTCCGTTTGAATAAATGCTCTCGCCGATGATTCCATACTTTTTATCGCCGGTCAAAACCGCCGCTCCGGCTCCGTCGCCAAATAAAACGCAGGTATTTCTATCTTTCCAATCGACAAATCTTGAAACGCATTCCGCGGCAACCACGAGAGCATATTTAGAAACGCCTGACTTGACGTATTTATCCGCGATTGATAAAGCCATTAAAAAACCTGTGCACGCGCCTATAACGTCGAAAGCCGAACTGTTTTTTATTCCAAGTCCCGACTGAATCAAACAGGCGGTCGAAGGAAATATATAATCGGGCGCAAGCGTTGAAACCACTATCAAATCTATATTTTCTTTTTTTATACCCGCGTTTTTCAAAGCTCTTTTTGCGGCTTCGATTCCAAGCGTCGACGACGTCTCATCGCCGGCTGCGATTCTTCTTTCTTTTATTCCTGAACGGGTCGTTATCCATTCGTCCGAAGTATCGACCATTTTTTCCAGATCAAAATTTGTCAATATTTTAGACGGCAAATAAGAACCGGTTCCGATTATTCTCGATTTCAAATCAAATCACTTCCGCATAAAAATTAAATTAATTAAAAAAAACATAACGCTTTCAATTTAATGAAAATTTCAGTTTTATTTTTTGAAATTCTACCGCCGCGTCATTAAAATATAAAATGAGATATTTTACTTTTTTAATTTAATCATAGTATTATATAGTTTTTTATAAATTATTCAACAAAAAATTTTTTCACAAGAGATTTTCCAAATTCTTTAATCTTTGAAGCGTCGTTCTTGTCTATTGGCGATTCCGCGTAAATCTTTATAATAGGCTCGGTTCCGGACGCTCTTATAAGCAGGTTGCTTTTATCGCTAAATTCAAATTTAATTCCGTCGTCCGGAAATTTATCGGCGATTCTTTTATCTTTCAATCCTTGGATTTTTACCGAATCTCCAATGTTATATAATTTGGCAATTCCGGAAATCTTGAGATTTTTATCGGACTTCGACAACGAATCTGGTATTTCAACCGAAGTTTTATCCGCTTCAAAGATTCCGTATGAATTCTTCAATTCTCTTAAATACGCTGCCATATCAAGTTCTGTAACTCTTATGATTTCAAGCGCGAGCATTAAAGCTCCGAAAGCGTCTTTTTCAAGAATATTCGCGTATCCTATGCTGAAACCGTCTGATTCTTCAAACGCGCAGATAACGGGTTTGTCCGATTCGGGTTTCAGATACCGCCTGAAGTTTTTAAATCCTACGTTTGTCTCATATAGTTTCCTGTTTAATCCGGATGCTATTGAATTAATAAAATTGCTGGTCGCGACGGTTTTAGAAACGCCTCCTTTGACGTCCTTGAAAGTCGCGAGGAAATGAAAAGCTAAAGCTCCGAAATTGTTCATATCTATCTGTTCGGTTCCGTTTGTGAATCTGATTCTGTCCCCGTCAGGGTCAATCAATGCTCCGAGCTTAAATTTTGTTTTTTGCTTTTTTAAGAATTCTTCCGCGGATTTCATATTTTTAGCGTTGGGTTCGGGTTTTATTCCGTGAAATAAAATATTGTCGTCGTTATTTAATATCTTTACTTTTTTTTCATTTCCTTTTATTTTTAAATAACGGAACGGTCTTCCGCGGCTTGCGCCGTGAACGTGATCGATTGCAAGCGATAGCGCGCCGGAATTAATAAATTTGGAAATTTTATTGACGTCGATTATATCGGGAATGTTCTGTTTTATATGTTTAAGATATAATTTTTTAGAATCGATTTTAACAACCTTTTTCCAATCGGGTTTTCTTACTTCAAATATTTTGGTCATAAAAGAATTGGCGGCTTTTTCAAGCGGAATCGTTATGTCCTCGCCGGCCGGTCCTCCGTCTGCCGGATTAATTTTGTATCCTGCGTAACATCCCGGATTATGACTCGGAGTAAGGTTTATTGAAAGCGCCGCGTTAAGTTGAACGACAGCGGCAGAATATTCCGGCGTGGGGGCTTCCCCCGCATAATACGTTTTTATACCGTGTTTCTGCAAAACTCCTATGACTGCCGCCGCGAATTCTTCTCCAAGTATCCTGTTATCTCTTCCAACGACGACTCCGCGTTTTTTAAATTCTGAAAAATCCGCTACCCCCAAAGATTTCAATAATTTTTTGTTGGCGTTTTTTACAAGCGAAACCGCGCCTTCGGTAACCCTGACCATATTCTGCAAAGTATGGCTTGCTCCGACTATTCCGCGCCAGCCCGAGGTTCCAAACACCACGTCGGTCGGTTCCTCGCTTTTTCTTGCGATATTTTTAATTTCATCGAGAATTTTTTTTGTTTTTGGGGAGTTCGGATTAATGTGTTTTGGTTTTTCGTTTACCCCTTCCATTAAAATTTCCCATAATTTTTTCGCTTCTTCAGATAATTTTTTTTCCAAATTGACTCACCTCTTTTTATTGATATTAATTTTTAAATCTATTTATGCCGCTGTTCAATTCTTCGACTACGTTTTTAAGATTTTGCGATATTGAAACTACTGATTTTGAAGACTCCGCGCTTTGTTTTGATATTGTAGTTATGGAATCCATATTATGCGTAATGTCTGTCGTGGTTTTAGCCTGATCGGAAATAATATCGGTAATCTCGTTAACCGATTTCGCGGTCGCTTCGATCATTTCTTCGATTTTTTCAAATGAATTTTCAAGGTTGCCAACCATTTTTTCTCCGTCGTCAGCATACATTTTTCCGTTCATCATAGATTCTACGGAGTGAGTTATATCGTCCTGAATGCGCTCGACTATCTGACCTATTTCAAGGGCGTTCCGCGCGCTTTTTTCGGCAAGTTTTCTGATTTCGCCGGCCACGACTTGAAAACCTTTTCCGTGTTCGCCGGCCCGCGCCGCCTCTATCGCGGCGTTTAATGCGAGGAGATTTGTCTGCTCGCTTATATCTGTGATAGCTTTTAATATTTTCGTGATTTCCTTTGACCGCGCAGATAATTTATCCATACTTGAAGATGTTTTATCAACCGCCTGTTTGATATTTTTTAATCCTTCGACTGTGGCGCTTACGGCTTCTTTTCCCGATTTTGCCGCTGAATTTGTGTCGGCGGATCTTTCTTTCGTGTTTTCGATATTTGATTTTACCTGTTGAATCGAAGAAGATAATTCCTGAATCGCCGCCTGTATATCCTCGATTTTGTAGCATTGATTCGTTATACCGTTATTCATTTCAGTCGTCGCTTCAAGCATTTCTTGCGAATTAGAATCGATTTTACCGGATAATTTTTTTAAAACTTCAACCAGCTCCGAAAGATTGTCTTTCATTCGCCTGTAACTGCCGCCGACTACTCCGGTTTCCACTTCGCGAGTTAATTCAACCGTTAAATCGCCGTCCGCAATAGTCTCTGATATTACGGCGAATTTTTTTAATTTGGCGACCACTTCTTTAAAAGCGTTCCTTAACGTAAGGGCGGATTTTCCGATTCTATTAAACGAAGAACCAAGCGTCCCGTTTGTAATTTCTTGATTTAGTCTGTTTTCGTCTATCGGCGTTTCGCGCATTAATTCCTGATTATTCAAATCGTCGTTCGCGATTATTATTGATTTCTTTGATAAATCAGTAATTAAACTCGAAGCTATTTCTCCCTGTCTTGCAAATTGTTTTAATATATTGTTCATTTTAAAATACGCTCCGCCGAGCGCTCCGCCGGACACCTTGCGTTCAAGTTCCGGATTATCAAGATTATCAGAAGCTATCAGTTCCGCCTGATGGGCGAGTTCTTTCAAGGTCGAACGCATTTTGGCGAATGCCGAACCAAGCGAACCTTCGGAAACGTTTGCGTCGAGTTCCGGATTATACAAATCGTCTTTTGATATGATTTCCGCTTGTTTTGCAAGCTGCCGAAGAACGTCCCGCATTCTGACAAAAGAACCGCCTAAAGCTCCGTCCGAAGCGACCGCGTCAAGCTCCGGATTATACAAATCGTCTTTTGATATCAAATCCGCCTGATGCGCCAGCTTTTTCAGAATTTCTATCATATTGACGAACGACGCCGTCAAAACCGCCGTTTCAGATTTGTTAATGTTTTCCAGAATAAATTTATTAATCTCTTCGTCAAACAATCTGTCGCCGCTTATCTTTCCTGAGATTTTTGCAAGATTTCTTAAATTCCCAACCATAGTGTAAAAAGCGTCTCCGAGATCTCCGCGAATCCGGTCGTCAAGAATAGGATTGTTTAAATCGTCTTTTGAAATAATTCGGGCTTGCTCTGCAAGTTTGTTTAACGAATCAAGCATTATATTGAATTCAAGCGCAAGCTCTCCTATTTCAT
>DAINAU010000022.1:0-32146 GCA_036733285.1 bacterium | reverse complement strand
GGTAATCAAATTTTTAAGATAACAGCGAGCGACACTGTAAAATATGATTATGATTCCGATAATAATTTACTCTGTGTCTCTGCGGCAAATGACACAAATTTAATTTCATATATTTATTCGCCGGACGGAAAACGCTTGAAAAAATATCTTAACGGTATCGGTACAAAATATTTTTATGACGCTTACGATGTTCTGACTGAATATGACACAAACACTACGGTTCAAGTTCGATACACAAATAATCTTGGTATCGACGATATTATTTCCTCAAAGCGTAATTCAATAACCGAGTGGTATCACAAAGACGCTCTCGGGTCTATAACTGACTTAACTTTATCGAATGAAAATGTATCAGTAAGCTACCGCTACACCTCTTTCGGCTCTATCGAATCTCAATCCAACTCTCATCAAAACGAATACACCTACACCGGCCGTCAAATCGACCGCGAAGCAGGTTTATATTACTATCGAAGCAGGTATTATAATTCGGCGATAGGAAGGTTTATAAGAAAGGATGATTTTAAAGGATGCTATAAAAAGCCATTATCGCTTCATAAATATTTATATACGGAGAATTCTCCTTTGTTATTAAAAGACCCGTTGGGATTAGCTTCGTGGAATGCAAAGGTAACTATTCCATTGAAAACTAGTAGTCTAAGTATAACAATTAGTTTTTCGTGCGCTGATTCTTCAGGCGATATGACTTTAACGGGAGCAGGTTATGGAAATATCCAACCTCAAAAAAATGTTTTTAACGGAAGTTATAGTTGCTCTTGCGACGGGTACTGCTATTATACTCAAAAAATTTGGAATGATTCAATTTGCCCGCCTCAATGGGAAACATTTTATTATTCGTATCTTGGAAGTTGTTCTTGCTCTGCTACTGAGGTGTGGACAATATGAAAAAATATTTTTTCCTTTTTTTAATTATATTATTATATTCCAATTTGGGTTACGCTTTTGAACAAAAAGGAATCGGGTTGACAGTTTTTAAAGATTTGAACGGAAAAATAATCATAAACGATGAAATCGAAGCTGAATATTTTCATTTTCAAGAAGGAGATCAGATAATTCAATTCGATAAAAAAGAAGTGACAACTATAAACTATCTACAAAAATTAATCAGCGAATGCGAAATTGGAAATTTTTACCCCATAACTATAATACGAAATGATAAGACTTATGATACTCATATAAAGGTCAAAATATTTGAACTAAAAAACACATTCGAAAATTTTCCTGATAGTTTTACAAATTTTGATTTAGGAATAACTTATAAAATTGATACGCTAACGAATTATTTAAATATAACTGGTTTTTATAGTGACGCTAATAAGAATTTTTTTCAAATAAACGATAAAGTTATTTCTATTGGCAATATTAATATCGACATAAATTTTATTTCTATTCATGATTTAATAAAAAAATATTATTTATTAACAAAGGATTTAACATTGCCTATTCCTATTAAAATATTTCGAAACAATAAAATTTTAGAATTTAATTGTTATCCAATAATGACATTTTTAAATGGAATTTATTCTAATATTGATGAAAATAATAATATTAATTTTTTTGGGAATAATGTAACCGACAGTAATTTCGAAGTTAGTATTGGTATTGATTATTATTTTTGTGACAAAGATAAGTCTGTCGTTATTAATAAAGTAATTGTTCAAGCAAATAAAAACAAATTATTGCCAGGAGATAAAATAATATTGATTGACTCAAAAAAATTTGACTCACTTGAGGATTTTAAAAGATTAATTAAAAATTTTTATCTTAACAATCGTATTTTAAATCAAATCCCAGTTCAAATTCCAATTACAATTATTAGAAAAAATCAAAAATTAGAATTCAATATTATTCCTGTAATAAAAAGATGTGAAAATAAGACGACGAAAACACGAAAATAGGGGGACAAAAATAAGAGAACAAAAATTAGGGACGGAGCATAAGAAACTTTAATTAAAAGTTAGGGCGTGGCTGTCGTTTTATGACCGGAGTAAATTAGTGGAGATTCGCGTTATTCGTGGTTAAAAATGAAAAACTACATTGTGGATAATGTTTTGAATAAAACAATAATTTTTGCTTACAGTTACGATAATGCGGGAAATCGCTTGAGTAAAATTTATGAAAATGGAGACACTGAAATTTACAGCTATGATAAGTTGTATCAATTAACGAAAGTGGAAACCAAAGACAAAACTACGGAATACGATTATGACAAAGTCGGGAATAGAATGCAGATGAAGATTTTTGCCACAGAGGACACAGAGGCCGCAGAGTATTTTTATAATTCAGATAATCAGCTTTTATCGTATAATGTAAATGGAACCGATACTGTAAGTTTTATTTACGACCCGAACGGTAATCAAATTTTTAAGATAACAGCGAGCGACACTGTAAAATATGATTATGATTACGATAATAATTTACTCTGTGTCTCTGCGGCTAATGACACTAATATTATTTCTTATATTTATTCGCCGGACGGAAAACGCTTGAAAAAATATCTTAACGGTATCGGAACAAATTACTTTTATGACGCTGACGACGTCCTGACCGAGTATGACACAAACACTGTAGTTGTTTGTAGATACACAAATAATCTTGGTATCGACGATATTATTTCCTCAAAACGTAATTCAATATCTGAATATTATCACAAAGACGCGCTGGGTTCTATCGTAAATCTAACTGACAACTCACAACTATCAACTGTCAACTACCGATATGATGAATTCGGCTCTATCGAATCTCAATCCAACTCCCATCAAAACGAATACACTTACACAGGTCGCCAAATAGACCGCGAAGCCGGACTTTATTATTACCGGAGCAGGTATTATAATTCGGAGAGTGGGAGGTTTACGCAGAAGGATAAGTATTATCAAGAATTATTAAATAATATTGACTTAAATGAAAATTCAATCAGAAATATTTTGCCATTATATTTGTATGCTAAAAATAATCCGATAGTTTATCGCGATACTAAAGGTAAAGAAGTTTGCACAATAACTGCTGTTGTTTTATTAACCGCAACTGCCGGAGCTTTAATTTATGAAATAACAAAAAATTGTAAGTGTCCTGATAGAACTTATACTACAATTGAAATTAATCCTAAACCAAATTTTCCTCCTCCCCAACCAGATCCTTGTGTTACTTTTTGTGTTCGTTGCATTTATGGAAAATGGTGGGAAAAAGCAGTTATGTGTATAGCTTGTGTTGGGTGTCTCATGTCAAATATTTAAAAGGTAAGACAATTAATGATTATAAAAAAAATTTTTGAAATTAGCAATAAAATCAATAAAATTAAAGAAATCAGCGATTCGGGCAAAAACATAGGAATTTTCAAATGTAAAACTAAAGTTGAAATACAAAAAAATTGTAATTTATATTTAAAAATTGGAGTTAAAATTTCTATAATCTTAATTGGGATGTCTTTAATAATTTTTTTAATATCAAAAATTTATGGATTAATACTTTTTATTTTATTTTTTGTATATATTATAACATATTTTCTTTACTATTTTATATTAAAAAAAGATTTATTAGAAGAAATAGAAGAAATAAAAGCGTTAAATTCTGAAGAAAAACAGGGAAAATTTTAATATGATTTATACTTAAATAATGGAAAGTGTGCATATTGCCATTTTTGGGAAAAGGGAAATAAGTATTTCACCAAAAAAAATTGCGTAAAAAAATAATTGACGTGCTTTAAAATTATATAAAAATAGTGTACAAAAATAGGGGACCAAAAATAGCAAAAATAGCAAAAATAGGGGACGGAGGAGCATAAGTAACTTTAATTAAAAGTCAGGATGTGGCTGTCGTTTTATGACCTGAGTAAATTCGTGGAGATTAGCGTTATTCGTGGTTAAAAATGAAAAATTATATTGTGGATAATGTTTTGAATAAAACAATAATTTTTACTTACAGTTATGATAATGCGGGAAATCGTTTGAGCAAAATTTATGAAAACGGCGACACTGAAATTTACAATTATGATAATTTGTATCAATTAAAAAAAGTGGAGACCAAAGACAAAACTACGGAATACGATTATGACAAAGTCGGGAATAGAATGCAGATGAAGATTTTTGCCACGGAGGACACAGAGAACACAGAGTATTTTTATAATTCAGATAATCAATTATTATCTTTTAATGCAAATGATATGGATACAGTATTATTTATTTATGATAATAACGGTAATCAAATTTTTAAGATAACAGCGAGCGACACTGTAAAATTTGATTATGATCACGATAATAATTTACTCTGTGTCTCTGCGGCTAATAGATAAAGCTCCAATAATAGATTTTTATAGAATATTGTATAACTAACTTTTGTTGGTTACTCCAATAATTTTCTGGAGGAGGGGTGATTAAAGAGGCTAAAATAGTGATAAACCGAATTTCCTGAAAGATATTAAGAGCAGATTGTACGGTTATGAGCATACTTCCAAAAAGTTCCACTTTTTTACTGAACAATCAGGCGGGAACGGTCAGTAAAAATAGAAAGCTACTTTTTAGTTTTCTAAATAAAATACGATTTATTTTTAATAATTTTCAACCGCGAACGCGGTTGAATTTCAAGTAACCGCAGGTAGCCTGCGCGGAGCTCAGGAAAATCTGCGCGGAGCGCAAAAAACCTGCGGTATTAAAAAACTTGAACATACAACCCTGAAAGGGTTGTATGTTATACTGTCTTAAAATTCGACCCTTGTTCAGGGTCGTTTTCATATTTTTTTTATTAACCGTTGATTTCATCAACGGCTATGTTAAATTCGACGCTCTTTGCAACTTGTTGCAACTTTCAGCGTCGTTAATTTAATATTTACTTTTCATATAAACAACCGGAATGATATACGAAAAGTTTATAAAAATTATTGGAACAATTTTTGACTGCGCTCTACGGTTATCCTTTTGCGCAAAAAAACTTGACAATCTCAAAAATATATGCTAATAATTGAATATATTAGAAATTGAATATTCATTAAAAGGAATATATTTTTATGAAATTGCCGGAATCAAACGATAATAGTTTTTCAAATTTTAAAAAAACAGCGGCAGTTCTAAAAACAATCGGACATCCGGCAAGATTGAAAATTCTCGCAGGATTGGCGGTAAAAAAAGAATGCAACGTCAACGCAATGGTTAAATCTCTCGGGCTGCCGCAGCCGAGAGTATCCCAGCATCTCAACGAGTTAAAAAAAATATATATAATTAAATGCGTTCGAAAAGCCAATCAAATATGTTATTCTTTGAAAAGTCAGGCAGTAAAAAATTTGATGAGATATTTAAAAAAAGAGGATTTGCTTTAAAATCGTTAAAATGATTTTATGACAACGCTATTTTTTATTTATAAAAACAAATAAGGGGTATTTTATGTCTTTAAAAACTAAAATCACCGAATTTTCCGTAAATCATTATAAAATAGTATTTTTCATCACAATACTTATTACAATTGTTTCTTTAACGCAATTCCCTAAAATGGCAATCGATACCGACCCTGAAAATATGCTTTCCGAAAACGAATTTGTCAGAGTATTTGACAAACAGGTAAAAAAAGAATTCGCTATGTATGACATAATAGTCCTCGGAGCGGTTAATGAATACCACAAAAACGGGGTATTCAATAAGGAAACTCTCGAAAAATTATTTAATATAACGGAAAAAATAAAAAAAATCGACGGCGTTGTTTCGCCTGAGATTATGTCCCTTTCAACCGTCGACGATATTAAACAAGGCGGTTCCGAGGGAGAAATAAAATTCGAACGGCTAATGGGAGCGCCGCCCGCTAACGATTCAGAAGCCGCATTTATAGGACTCCGAGCAAAAAGCAATCCCATTCTCGACGGGTCTATTATTTCCGAAAACGGCAAAGCAGTATGCGTGTATGTCCCGATTAAAGAAAAAAAAATCAGCTATCGGACCGCCATGGAAATTCGCTCGATTATTAAAGAGTTCGGTAAAGGAAACGAAAAATATTATATCACAGGTTTGCCGGTAGCCGAAGACACGTTCGGCGTTGAAATGTTTAAACAAATGGCTATGTCGGCTCCGCTTGCAGGCGCGATAATCTTTCTCCTTATGCTATATTTTTTCAAAAAAATAAAACTGATTATTTCTCCGATGATTGTCGCAATGGTAAGTATTATTTGCTCTATGGGATTAATGATAGGTCTTGGCTATAGCGTGCATATTATGAGTTCTATGATAGCAATTTTTTTAATGCCGATTTCCGTTGTCGATTCGGTTCACATAATAAGCGATTTTTTTGAGAAATATCAAATCTATAAAGATAGAAAAAAAACCATTCTCGTTGTTATTGACGAATTGTTTAGTCCGATGCTTTATACCTCGCTGACCTCTTTTGCCGGATTCGTATCGTTAGCAACCGCGCCCATACCTCCGGTTCAGGTATTCGGATTTTTCGTGGGTTTCGGAATTATCGTCGCATTTATACTGACTATTACTTTTGTGCCGGCAAGCATAATGTTTATCAGCGAAAAAACGCTTGAAAATTTCGGAGCAAAAAAAATTTCCTCAAATATAGAGATCGACGAAACGAATAACAATAATCTTCAATTTCAAAAATCATTTTATCAAAAATTAGCGGATTTTACCGGAAGATTTATTTTTAATAATTCAAAATTAATTATTTCGCTTACGTTTATTATAGCGGTAATCGCCGTTATCGGAATTACAAAAATCCGCATAAACGACAATCCTGTAAAATGGTTTGATAAAAAACACGAAATAAGAATCGCAGATAAAGAATTAAACAAACATTTCAGCGGAACTTATATGGCGTCATTGATTCTTGAAGCCGATACCACGATAGACAATCTTAAATTATATTATAACGGTTTTAATTCGAGATTGGAGAATTTCAGTTTAAATTATCAAAACGACTCTGCGGTTTTAAATAAGTTTAAACAATTATGTTCCTCTGAATTCGACGCTTTTGTTAAAGCCCGAAATTACTCTTTTGCAGAATTTCATAAATCTGTTTCAAATTCTATTTTACCAACGATTGTTTACGAATATAAAAATCCCGATTCTAATCTAATCGAGGAATTGACCTATTTTATGGAAGACGAAAAAATCTATACGGAACCATTTAAACAGCCGGAATTGTTAGAGTATGCGGATAAACTTCAAACGTTTATGAATACGGTAAAAGTCGGCAAATCGAATTCAATATCTACAATAGTAAAAAAAATAAATCAAGAACTACGCGGCGGAAAAACTGCGGAATTCAGGATTCCGGAAAATCCCAAAATGATTGGAGAATGCCTTATTCAATTTCAAAGCAGCCATCGTCCGAACGACTTGTGGCATTTTGTAACATACGATTATAACAAAATAAATATTTGGGTTCAACTGAAATCCGGCGATAATACGGATATGACGGAAGTGATAAATCAGACTAATCAATTTATCTCCAGAAACCCTCCGCCTTATTCGCTGAAAATTAACTGGGCTGGAAAAACCTATCTTAATGTAGTTTGGCAGGACAAAATGGTATTCGGTATGTTGACAAATTCGCTTTTAAGTTCGTTTATAACGGTTCTTATTATGATGATAATCCTGTTCCGGTCTATCTGGCTTGGAATTTTATCTATGATTCCTTTGACCGTTACAATTACTTTTATTTACGGTTTAATAGGTTTCATAGGAAAAGATTACGATATGCCAGTTGCTATTTTATCTTCTTTAACACTGGGGGTTGCGGTTGATTTCGCAATTCATTTCATTGAAAGATTTAAACAGATTTCCAAAGAAGAAAAAAATTTCGAGAAAGCTTTTTACAAAATGTTCGACGAACCCGCGACAGCAATTACGAGAAATATAATAGTAATAGCTTTAGGTTTTTTACCGCTTCTTCTTTCGCCGCTCGTTCCGTATCAAACCGTCGGTTTCTTTCTAACGGCTATTATGATAGTTTCCGGTATCGGCACAATATTAATTTTGCCCGCTATAATGAAGGATATTATACGGGATTTCAAAGATTTATAATTAATTAAAACTATTAATTTTTACCGCGAAAAATATTATTGCGGTTTTATTTATGGAGGTTTTTATGAAAAAAAATGTTGTATTGGTTAGTTTAATCTGCCTGATTTTTATGTTCGGCGGCGCTTCTTCATTCGCAGAGGAATTACAGGTTTCTGAAATTGTTCAAAAAGCGAATCTTGCATCGTATTATTCCGGAACCGACGGAAAAGCCACGGTTAAAATGGTTATCTCGGATAAAAACGGCAAAGAACGGACTCGCGAATTTTCTTTAATAAGAAAAAACATAAAAAGCGGCGGAGATCAGAATTTTCTCGTATATTTTCACAAACCGGCGGACGTAAGAAAAATGACTTTTCTTGTTTTAAAACACATAACCAAAGACGACGACCGCTGGATGTATATGGCGAATCTTGATTTGGTTAAACGAATCGCCGCAAGCGATAAAAGAACAAGTTTTGTCGGTTCGGATTTTACTTATGAAGACGTTTCAGGCAGAAATCCGAATGAAGACAATCATACCCTTATAAAAACAGATAATGATTATTACGAATTAAAATCTGTTCCTAAAAAAAAAGACTCCGTTGAATTTACGCATTATATTTTGCGAATTAATAAAAAAACTTTTCTTCCCGAAAAAGCCGAATATTACAAAGACGACAAACTTTACAGAACCGTTGAAGCTTTAAAAACCGAAAATATCCAGAATTTTCCGACTGTAATCGAATCTAAAGTAACAAATATAGAAACCGGCAGTTCGACTATAAATTATTTTTCAAACATACAATACAATATCGGATTAAAAGACGACGCGTTTTCAGAAAAATCTTTGCGGAGACCGCCGATGAATTTGTTTAAATAACAGTCTCGGCTTTAGAAGCTTATAAAAAAAATATAAAATAAGTTTTTATAAACTAAGCTCGGCCGCGTTTTAAAATTTAAAGGCGGTTTTATAACTATGTCAAAAAAAATCATTTTAATTTTATCTTTGCTATTTTGCGGTTTCAATTTTTTGTTTGCAGAAGAAAATCAATTTCCTTTTCAAGGTTTTCTGGAATATTCCATTTCCGGTCGTCTTCCTTCAAACGATTATAAACCGGACAATCTGCTTATAAATGAATTAAGAGGAAGAATTGAATATTCTAAAGAAATTTCAAACGCATCGTTTGATTTCAAGTTTGATATTATACGCGACGAAATCGAAAAAAAAACCGAAGTCGTTGCAAGAGTCGCGAATATTTCCTATTTTCCGTCAAATAAATGGGAGATAAAAGCCGGAAGACAAATTTTAACTTGGGGAACCGGAGACCTTGTTTTTGTCAACGATTTATTTCCGAAAGATTGGAATTCTTTTTTTTCAGGAAGACAGGACGAATATCTCAAAGCTCCGCTGACCGCGGTTAAGACAAGTTTCTTTTTGGATTTCGGAAATATTGACTTTGTCGTATCTCCCGCCTTTGAAAGCGACATTTATATAACCGGAGAAAGAATGTCATACTGGGGACCAGCAGGATTAACAGGTCAAATATTCAAGGATACCGAACCAGCAAATAAACTTAAAAACGCGGAATTCTATTTCAGGTTTTCAAAAAATATTTCAAACGCCGAATTTGCCTTGTATTCGTTTAAAGGTTTTATGAAAAGACCGCTCGGATACAATCAAGCGGCTCAATGCGGTTTTTTTCCAAAATTAGCCGTTCACGGATTAAGCGTTAGAAAACAAATGCTTGGCGGAATCGCTTATCTCGAAACCGGATATTACGATTCTATTGAAAACAGAAAAGGCGATAATTTTTTTATTGAAAACTCAATGATAAAATCAGTGGCCGGATTTGAAAAAGAAATCAAACAAAATTTAACCGCCGGAATCCAGTATTTTTCCGAATATACGCTTGATTATTCAAAATATAAAAAAAACGCAGTCAATATGAATATGCCTGTTTTAAAAGAACATAATCACGATTGGATAACTCTGCGTCTGACAAATTTAAATAAACAACAGACGCTCGCTTTATCTCTTTTTGGTTATTATTCGCCGTCTGAAAACGACTGTTATCTGCGTCCTTCAATAAATTATAAAAACAGCGATCAGCTTGCATTCGCAGCCGGATTCAATATTTTTTCAGGAAAAAAAGATTATACTTTTTTCGGGCAGCTTGAAGATAATTCAAACGCGTATTTCAGAATTTCGTATTCGTATTAACCCGAAAACTTCGATAATATATGCAACGGCAAAACTTAATTTGCATATTCTAATGTCGCGTTTAAATATAATTCGACACTAAGCGGCGAATATTATCTTCAATTTTTTTGGAATAAAATCATTTTTTTTCCATTCTTTTCTCAACGATTTCCTGAGCGATTGCGTGGGGAACTCTTTCATAACAATCAAGCGCCATACTGAATACGGCTCTGCCCTGCGTCAAAGATCTTAATTTAGTCGCGTATCCGAACATTTCGGCAAGCGGAGCTCTTGCGTGAAGCATATGATTGTCTTTAAGCATTTCCATTGAGATTATCTGACCCCTGCGTTGACATATATCTCCGGTTAAATCGCCGAGATAATCTTTTGGCGTGTTTATATCAACCGCCATTATAGGTTCGAGCAGAGCGGGATTAGCCGTCAAAAAAGCGGCTTTAAAAGCTTGAGAAGCCGCGATTTTAAAAGCCATTTCCGAGGAATCCACTTCGTGAAAAGAACCGTCGTACAAAGTAACTCTGACGTCCACTACCGGATATTTCGCATAAGCTCCTTCCTTTAAAGCTTCAAATATGCCTTTTTCTATTGCCGGAATATATTCTTTTGGAATAGATCCCTGTTTTATATCATTAACGAATTCATATCCGCCGCCGGGTCCTGTCGGTTCGATTTTTATGCACACGTGAGCGTATTGTCCGCGTCCGCCGGATTGTTTAACATACTTATGTTCCTTTTCAGCCGGTCTAATAATTGTTTCCCTATAAGCCACTTGAGGTTTTCCAATTTCAGCTTCAACGCCGAATTCGTGTTTTAATCTATCTACTATTATTTCAAGATGCAATTCTCCCATTCCGCTAATAATAGTATCAAGGGATTCCTGATCTGTTTTCACGTTAAACGTAGGATCTTCTTCCGCAAGTTTTTGAAGACCGAGACTTAATTTATCTCTATCCGAAACGCTTTTAGGAGCTATTGCTATTGAAATAACCGGAGCCGGAAATTCAATGGACTCAAGCAATACCGGACGGTCTATATCGCAAATCGTATGTCCGGTAAAAGTGCTCGATAAACCGACAGCCGCGCCGATTTCTCCGCAAAAAATTTCTTCTCTGCTATCTCTTTTATTCGCATGCATCTGCAATATTCTTCCTATTCTCTCTCTGTTTCCAGTCGAAGCGTTCAAAACATAACTGCCGGCTTTTAGAGCGCCAGAATACACTCTGAAATACACAAGTTTGCCGGTATGTTTGTCGCTCATAACCTTAAAAGCAAGCGCTGAAAAAGGTTCATCGTCAGAAGGTTTTATTAAAACGTTTTCTTCGGTATTCGGATTGAAAGCTTCAATAGCGGGCAAATCAACCGGAGCCGGTAGATAATCCACCACTCCGTCAAGAAGTCTTTGAATGCCCTTGTTTTTAAAAGAAGAACCGCAGAAAACCGGCACTATCAAATTTTTTATTACGGCTTTTCTTAACGCGATTTTAAGTTCTTCTTCTTCGATTTTATCGCCGTTTAAATACTTTTCCATCAAACCATCGTCGACTTCCGCTATTTTTTCAAAAAGGTTTCCTCTGTATTTTTTTACTATGTCAATCATATCTGGCGGTATTTCAGAAGTTTCAGTGATTTTAATTCCTATAGGGCTGTTTTTATCATCCTCGAAATATACCGCCGTTTTTCTAACTAAATTAATTACTCCGAGAAATTTTTCCTCGCTGCCTATCGGCAATTGAAACGGAACCGGATTGCTTCCGAGTTTGTCTTTCATCATATCCACAACATTATAAAAATCGGCTCCGACTCTATCCATCTTATTTATAAATGCGATTTTAGGAACATTATATTTGTCGGATTGTTTCCATACGGTTTCAGATTGCGGTTCAACTCCGCCCACTGCGCAAAATAAAACGACCGCTCCGTCAAGAACTCTAAGCGACCTCTCGACTTCCACCGTAAAATCCACGTGTCCGGGAGTGTCTATAATATTTATTTTATGCTCTTTCCAAAAACACGTAGTAGCCGCGGAAGTGATTGTTATTCCGCGTTCCTGCTCTTGTTTCATCCAATCCATTTGAGCCGCGCCATTATGGACTTCTCCAAGTTTATGAATTTTCCCCGTGAAAAATAATATTCTTTCGGTAGTCGTTGTTTTACCGGCGTCTATGTGCGCCATAATTCCTATGTTTCTTGTCTTTTCCAATGAATAATCTCTTCCGCTCATTTTTTTAATCTCCAATAATTAATTTAAAATTTATTATTTATATTCCTAAATTTTCAGGTTAAACCCAAATAATGTTAAATATAAAATTAAGTTTTTCAAAACATTTCAGTTTTCAAGATTAAATATCTTGTAATCCAAAATAAAACAAACCCGAAACGAAACTAACCATTTCGGGTTTTATACAGTTTATTTAAAGCGCGAATCAGCTTTAAAACTTTTAAATTCTTGATTTTTTTAGTTATAGAATTGAAAAAAGAACGCGGTTTTAATTTGTTTGATTAATTAAAACCGGCGGATAAACGCCGGTTTTCCACAATCTCAAAATACTAAACTTCTTCCTGTTCAACTACAACTTTTATTGCCGGCTCTATCTCCGGATACAATCTCAATTTAATTTTATATTCTCCTAAAATTTTTATAGGCTCCGAAAGAAGAACTTTCTTTTTGTCGATATCGACTTTTTGTTTTGCGAGTTCTTCCACAATATCGCCAACCGATACCGAACCAAATAATTTGCCTTCGGCGCCTGCTTTTTTCTTTAAAGTAACAACAATACCTTCGATGGCTTTAGCGAGTTCGCGCGCGTCGGATTCTTCTTTAACGGCTATTAATTCCAATTTTTTCTTATGATCTTCTATATATTTCAAATTATTCGGCGCGCATACAAGCGCTATGCCTTTAGGCAACAAATAATTTCTCGCAAACCCGTCTTTCACCTCTACGATATCGCCGACCTTGCCAAGATTCTCAACGCGCTCTTTTAAAATAACTTTCATTTTATCAAATCCTCCCTATATCAACCGATTATATCAATTCGGTTTATGTTTTTATTTTTAATATTTCTTATTTTTCTATAATCAAACCAAATATCCGAAATCCCAACTACCGACGTCATAAAAAATAACGGAAGCAATATTAAAACCGTCAGCGGCAAATAAAAATTTATTTTTTTCAAATAATAAGAAGCTATAAATACTCCTTGAAAATAATAAACGACAAATGCCGCGATAATAATATTGAAACATACCGTATGAGCCGGCTCTATTTTTTTCGCAAACAACATTCCGGCAAACGATAATATAAAAATCCATATTATATTGTCGTTAAAATAAAACCCTGAAAAATCCGGCGCTTGAATAAAATCGTTTTTAGCGACTTCTGTTTTTAACCGCGAATTTTTATTCAAGAAAAATTTCAACAAATAGCAGTTCATAATAACGCCCGCAAAAATATATCCGCATAATATTCCCGGAAAAATCTTTACGAACAATTTTAAATTGCTTTTAAAAAAATCTTCGGCGTCGATTATTGAATCCGGTTTAGAAACAATACTGCGAATCTGTTTATTCACAACGTCCTTGTTCGCTTCATAATGTTTAAGAACGCTTCCGCTTAAGCTGTCTGCCGCGTTAAAAATAATCTCGTATTTGAAAATCGCTATAATAAAAAATAATATCAAAGGTATAATGATTATTCTTTTATTGAATCCGGCCGAACCGGCAAACGCAACCATTAATAACGAACCCGCTCCGAACAGCGCTGAAAGCGCCCCAATCAAACCGAAATCGGTTAATAGAAATATAATCGCGCTTACAAACGCGACAAACAACGCCGCTTTTTTTATACCGGATTTATATATTATTTTATATGTTATGTATCCGCCTATAAAATTCAGTCCCGGAAACATTCCGGTAAGCAGATAAACGAAAACATAAAAATAAAATTCAAACATTTTAAATTTAGGCTTTTCTTATTTTATCAGTAGTATAAGGAAGCAACGCTAAATTTCTCGCTATTTTTATAGCATTATTAAGTTTGCGCTGATGTTTTGCGCAAACGCCTGTCAACCTCCGGGGCAGTATCTTTCCCCTATGAGACATATATTGTTCAAGAAGACTCAATTCTTTATAATCAATATATTTGTCTGGATCCTTGCAAAAAACGCAAGGTTTATTTGTTCTTTTCTTTACAACAAACGCCATAATTTTTATTTCCTCCTAAGCCGGATTATCCGGAAAAGTTCTTTATTTTTAATTTTATACGCTCATCTAAAACGGAATCTCGTCGTCGTCTAAAAAAGTCGCTCCGTCTTCATTTTGTTTTACCGTGGGCTTTTGCCGTTCAACCGGTGTTTGAATTTCTTCAGAACCTTCAAGAAACGATACCCTGTCTGCAAGCACTTCTATTTTTGTTTTTTCCGTTTTATCTTCGGCAGTCCATTTTTTCATTGATAAACCGCCTTCGATATAAATGCCTTTGCCTTTTTTAAAATATTGCGAACAAAATTCCGCCAATTTGTTTAAAGCGATTACGTCTATAAACAAAGTTTCTGTTTTTTTATTCCTTTTCTGATTAACCGCTATATTCATTCTGGCTACAGCCGCGCCTTTCGGCGTATATCTCAATTCGGGAGTCTGCGTTAATCTGCCGACTAAAATCACTTTATTAAAATTCTTCAATCCTTCCATAACCCGAATCCAACCGTTTGAAACTTATGAAACAAATATTTAATAGCGGATATCATTCTAATAATTAATGTTCGATTTTTGTTATGACAAATCTTAACAATCTATCATCGTAATTCAATCGTTCCTGCAATTCGCTCAAAACTTTATTGTTTGCATTAAACGTGAGCAGACTGTAGTTTCCCATATTTTTCTTTTTAATCGGATAGGTAAAATAACGGCTTCCTATCAAAACATTCTCAACAAATTCTCCACCGTTATTTTTTATAATGCTTGTCATTAATTCTAATAATTTGGCGAGTTCTTCTTCTTGAAGCTGCATATCGGTGATATACATACATTCGTATTTTCGTAACATTTACTAAACCTCCTACGGATTTTCCGACCTGTTTTCTTCCATTTATTCTATTTAGGAATTGTCAATTTTTCAAGGAAATTAAAACCTGATTTTTCGCTTGTTATAAACTTTGACAAAACACAGTTCGAGTATTTTACTTATTCGAAAAAAAAAAACAACCTTTTTTTGATATTTTTTATATCAGGCCATTAAAAAAGTTTCAGTCGATATTTTTTATAATCTCTGAAACAGGAGTAAATTCAGATTTAAAGCGCAAAAAAAGCGTCATAAACTTAGCGGTTATTACGCGTTTTGCATAAATCTAAACGCCATATTCGAAACTATAGGGAACACTATTCTTCCCAATAATTTATCATGGCTGTCAAATTTAATATTCTCGTTTTTATTCGATACAAATACGCCTCCTATTAACATTTCGTTTGCGGCTATAAGCGGAGCCGACAAAGAATAACCCTGTCTTGGAATATCTCCGATTATTAAACTCTTATGGTGAGCGGCGAGTCCGAGTTCTCCTTCGCCAACAACGATATGTTGCTCGTATGCTTTTTCGCCTTCTATTACGTTTGAACCTTCAATTCCATAAACTCCGTATAAAAATTGTTTATGTTCATCAACAAGATAAAAGAAAACATTTTTTGAATTGAATAATTTCAAAAGCCATTTCCCGATTATAGCCATAGTTTCGTTGAAATTATTCGTCAAAATACTTTCTTTCATCATCTCAAAAACAATGAACATTTCAGATTGAGTTAAATCCGTTTCAAGCGTTTTTCTTAATTTTTCCTGCTGTTTAATCTCAATTTCTTTTAAAGTGTGTTGTTTAGATATTTCAATAGCTTTCTTTTTCTCGGAAAATATATAATCGGAAACGTCTTTTTTAAACTTATTGTCCAAAAATATTGTTATGATTACCATAAGAATTAAAGCCACTACTGTAACCGAAAGCAAAGCGAATTGAATCACATTTGTTTTCGCCTGAACATTATCCCATAAATAACCGATTTTAATAAGACCAACCGCGGGACTGCCTATAGTAAAAGTTATTTCTTTAATAACCACATTATAAAGATTATACTCATTTTTATAAACAAGCGCGTCTTTGAAATTCTCAATTTTTTTAGTGATTATTTTAACGATTCTCTCGTCTAATTCATCAGAAATCATAGAAGCGATAACATTCTTATCCATATCAAGAAAACAGATATAGGCAAAATTCATATCAGGGGCAAGTTTTTTTATCGCAGACAAATTTTTTTCAAGCGTAGAATAATCTTGTTCAATCAATGGAGTGTTATTCATATTCGCAATCAGATTTGGTATGTCGTATGATAATTCTTTCTCAATAAGAGTTTTATTAATCGTGAATTTACTTATAAAAATGATTAATATGGAGTATACTAAAATCAGTATGCCAATAGTAATCAACATCCACTTGCTAAAATTGAACATATTGAGTTCCTATTCCGTAAAATAAAAATTAATTAGAGTTTTATTTTACGGTAATTTTATTTTTTATCGTTTCATAAACCTTTTCAAGTCCGTAAACATTCTTTAATTCTTCAACAGTTAAGTAAGAACCTATTCTTTCCCTATACTTCACAATAAGCATAGCGTCAAGACGCGATATTCCGAGTTCATTCTGCAATTGCTCTGCAGTCGATAAATTAATATTTATTTTACCCGCCGGAAAAATGCCCGAAGAAGAATTTTGTCCGGAACGGTAAATTGACGATTCCGGCAACGGCGGCAGCGGCGGAAGCTCCGTCCCATTATTCTGATTCGTATTATAATTATCCTGATAATAATTTTTTTCTTCATATAAATTAATATCAGGATACTGTTTCAAAGGAATATTGAGGTCTTCCGGTTTTACTTGTTCCGGATCCTCGGTCATATATTTATAATCGTTCAGAGTTTGAGCGCTGTCCTTGTCTTTCATATCGCCTACAACAAGTATTTTTCCGATATATTCATCGAAATACATCGAAGGTATCCCGTTTTTGATTATATAATATCTCGCCTGATTCTTATCCTTGAAATAGCCCAAACGGTTTCTTTCATTTACAATATTTTGAGCTATATTATAGGTAAAACCCTTGATTCTCGATAATTCTTCAGAAGTCGCGAGATTTATATTCAGATTCAACGTGGTTTGACTTGCCAATTCGGCGTATAAATCCTCTTTAATATTCATATTTAAATTCATAAAATTAAACTGAACAAACTGAATCTGTTCGTAGTTTGTGAACGGTCCAAATTGTTCCCTGTATTTTATAATAGCTTTTGCAAGCTCTTCCGCAAAAGCCGGAGCGTTCTCTTTTGCAAGCCATGCCGGCGTTGCTTTCGTGATATTGTAATCGTCTTTTCCGAGTCTTCTGTTTTTTTCATAAAAATTTTCAAGAAGATTTTTGTATATAGAATTTAAATACAATGTCGCTATTTCGCTTTTTGAAGCGATATTTAAATAAAAATTATTATATACGATGTTGCTGTATTTATCTTTAATATTTTTCGAAATCTGTTCAGTCTGTATTGTTCCTTCTATGATATGCGGAGTTATAAATATCAATAATTCTTTATTCAAATTAGATTTGGATGTCTTTTTTGACAAAGCGCCGAGTATTGGTATTTTTTCTAAAAAGTCAAGCAGCGGAACTTTTGATTCGGCGTTTCTGTTTTCTTTTTTTATAATACCGCCTATTACTATAGTCTGATTATCCGCTATATAAAACATATTGTTTATTACTCTGTCGGTAGGCGAAGGCGGAAGTCCCAGCGATTTATCATAATCCGCAGGCAGGGTAGATACTTTCAAATCGACAGTCAACATAACTTCTCTATCCTGATTAATTTGCGGCACTACTGTTAATGACAAAGGTATTTCTGTCTTATCAGGGTCGACAGGTTTAAATATTCCATTTTCGTCTTTTTCATATTTTGGAGTTTGAATAATGTCTTTAAGTTCAACAAAAGCCGGCTGATTATTAACAGTCAATACTTTAGGATTAGACAATACTTCGGCAGTCGAGGTGGTTTTCAATGAATCCAGCGCCGCCGCAAATTGTTTTGCGTTTATTGTCAGCCAAAATGCCGCGCCCTCGGTTCTGCCAGGTTGAAATCCTCCGCCAAATCCGCTAAAACCAACTTTGTCCACAGGTTTGCCTGTAGTAGCGTCCGCTTCCGACGATGTGGAATTTGAAAAAGCCGTATATCTATCCACTCCAAACATTGTGTTGAATCCCAACACGTCGCTATTGGAAACTTCCCGTTCAACTATCAATACTTCTATCATAATCTGTTTTTCGCGTTTATCAAGTTGAGCTATCAGTTTTTCTACTTGAGGCATTAAATTTCTGAATGTCGTTATTATTACGGAATTGGTTCTTTCGTCATATGCAACGTTTCCGAACATTTTTCCATCTTTATTATCGAGCGCCAGCACTGAATTCGTGAATAAATCATCAAATACTTCTTCTATTTTTGTAACTTTCACGTTGTTTTTTTCCATCCTATCGGAAACATTTGCATATTTTAAATTAAATACCTTTGTTACAAGCCAATTGCTGTTTTTTGCGCTCTCGTCTAATTTTTCAATTATTTCTTTCATCCTTTTTATGTTAGGCATATAATCTCTTACGATTACGGAATTTGAAACATAATCGATTACAACTTCGCCCTTTTCTGATTTCACATTCGTAAAATTATTAAAAGTATTTTTCAAAGAAGCCGCGTCCATATAACGCATCGTCAAAACCTCGGTCGACATAACGCTTTCTAACGAGCGTTCTTTATCTATTTTTTTCAATATGTCTTTAACCGAATTAACATTGTAAATTCTATCTCTAATGATTAAAGAATTGGAATTTAATATTTTGGTTATCGAACCCAGTTTTTCCGTTCCTTTTTCGTCCTTTGACAACGCTTCTTCCAACACTTTCATTTGGTCGTCCCCAATATCTTCTATCGAAATATTTTTCAAAGTATAAATCTCAACCGTAATTCCATCGAGTTTTGCAAGACCAAGTTCAGGAATATCTATAACCGATAATTTTGTTATAAATTCGTCTATAACGCTTTTTTCAGCTATTACGGCGATATCTTCTCTGCCGGTTTTCGATTCGTAATTCCCAACATAAAAAGGCAATACAAAATTCATAACCTTGAAATATTCTTCAATCTGTTTTGAAGTAATATGCTTAAGAGCGATTCGTTTTGTTTCTACGTTTTTCTTATCAATCAAGTCAAGCATCTCTTTTACCGAATTAACGTTATAATTTTTATCTCTAATAATAATCGACTGAGAAAATTCTATCGGAGTTATATTTCCAGCAGCAGTCATCAAAGGAACAAGCACTTGGTCTTTCATATTCATAACGTCCGTAACGCTCACATTCTTTAATTTATAAACCTCTACCGCGGTCCCGTCGAGTCTTGTGTTGGCAAGTTCTGCAATATCAAGACTTTTCACTTTTTTAGTGAAGTCCGTTATCAGATTATTATCGCCTAAAATTATAATATCTTCTTTCCCTTGCTTTGATTCTAATCCGGCTATATACATTGGTATCGCCCATTTGTTTAAATTGAAATATTCTTCAATCTGTTTCATTCCAATATGATGTAATGTATAACGTTTCGTCATCATATCCTGCGATAAAAGACTCTCAAGCGCAAAATCAGTTGTTTCCGTAGAAAAATGATCAAGAAGTTCTGATATTACTCTGTCTATTTCATTTAACGCGTCAACGTCGCCTATTACAAGCAATCTTGTGCTGGAGGTAAAAACCTGATATTTCGGATATATCGTCTTATACATCGCAGGACCCCAATATAAAACCGAACTTTCTTTCAACGTAACTTTTTTATCAGGAACTATCAATCCGTTTTCCGGTATAAACAAATCGTCTTTTTCATCAACTTTTTGTAAATTCGCTTTCAACGATTTCATATTGATTATTAAATCCTTCAAATTTTTCGGATTAATATGCGGTTTGTCGGTCAAATCATACATTCTGATTTTACGCTGAGCGTTGCTGTCCAAATCTTTTATCAGCGAGCCTATAACTATATGATTCGCGGCAGTAGTTTGAATCAACAGTATCATTTTTTCGTCGTATGGTATTATTTTCGCGTCGCCGCTTAATCTCCATCCTGATTTCCCGATTAAGCCGCCCGCTCCATCCAAAGCCGCCGGCTGAGCCGAAGCCGCTTCAGGAGTTTCAGTTTTGGAAGTTTTGGTTTTATCCGTTTCTTTTTTTGTCGCGTTTTTTTTGGATTTTTCAGAAAGTTTCGCTTTTTCAATATCCTCTTTCGCAGCCTCAAGTAATTTTGCTAATATTTCTCCGATTTTTGACGGATTCTCGTTAACTAATTTATATATTCTTATATCTTCCTGACTTGTTTTCGCTGAAATATCAAACGCCTTGATTATCTGAACAAGCTGTTTCACTTTTGATTTGCTTTCTGTAATCAAAAGGCTGTTTGTGTTTTGTTCATAGCTTATTTTGCCGTTCTCCGATTTCAACTCTAAAATCGTAGTCAACAATTTTTGTCCGTCAACGTTATTTAACGGAACTATCTGAGTTATAAAATTGTCGCCTATTCCCATTTCTTCGGAATAATCAGGTCTGATTGGAAGCGCGTTTACAGCGGCTTTTGACTTTAAAACTATTTTCATTATATTTCCGTCTTGAACCCTCGTTAAATCGTTCATATCAAGTATTGTGTCGAGAGCGGTCAAAGCCGGAACGTCTATCAAATGCAGATTGACCTGTTTGTCTTTAACGTCTTCTTCGGTATATGTTATATTCCAATCTCCCAATTCCGCCAGAGTTCTTATTACATCCATTAATTCCGCGCCTTTGAAATTCACAGTAACTAAACGCGGCGTCGCGTTTACCGCAAAATCAACGCTTCTTAATGTTTTTGTGGAAATCTTGAAACTGGCGTAATTCATTATTTTTGCAGGAATATCGGATAAAAATACGTTTTCATCAGATACGAATAAAGCGTTTAAATGAGGATATAATTCTATATTTCCCCCTTCTTTCAACGATACGTATAAATCGTCTCTTACTGTTTTGAAATTAAACGTATCCGCGGTTTCAAATACCATAACGCTTATATCGTTTGATATGTCGTATTTTAATCCTTGAATTATTGTCTCGACCGCGTTTGATAAATTTGTCTGAGACGCCACTAGTAATTTTGTAGGAATGACCGCGGGATCATCCACAAGTATGCTCGCTTTTAAAACTTTTAATCCGGGTTCCGAACCTATCTCAAATTTATCGCATTTTGCTCTGCTTAAATTATCCGTAATAACGACTACTTCGTTGTCAAAAGAATTTGTGTTATTGACGTCAACTTTACATCCTTTGCTTATCGTCGAAAATATTACCGGTATTCCGGCGCCGACTTTATTGCCATTCTTATCTAAAACCTCGACTACAAAAGGTTCTTCATTAGAACTGTTCAAATTGGCTTTCTGATTGTCCCCTGAAATTTTTACGATTTTCTCAGGTTTCGGCGTTAAACTTTCTATGATTATTGTTTTTACGGATTTGTTATTCTTCAATGAATAAATTCTAATCTGATTCTCCCCTTGCGTGGGTTTTGAATAAAAATTATTTATTATTATTTGCCCTTTATTGTCGCTTGTTAATTCTACGGACGCGGTTATTTTATCGAATAATTTAAATCCCGCTAACGGAGTCAACGATTCCAATATTATTTTTTCATTATCCGCCGGATTACCTTTTTTCAAAACTTTTAACGCGATAGGTTCTTCGCATACCGCTCCCGCAGTTTGCTTTTTCCCGTATGAATCTATCTTTATTTCAATATCTTCAGTGACCGCCGAACTTACCGTCGGAAGATTTCTAATACCCGAGGCTAATACCGACGATGGTCCTACTCCCTGCAAATTTACCGGATTTATCAAATCAACCACTATCTTATTATCAATTTTTGAACTTGTATAAGCATTATTCCAATTAGTTAAATCTATAACTATTCTTGTAGTTTTTGCAGGGATTTCTCTGTATTGCGAATGCCTGATTTTTTTTACTACGCCTATGTTCACAGGAAAATTTTTCCCTCTCGGAAGATTATCTACGGCGTCGAGTAAATCTATTACCAACATATTGGGATGGGTTAATTTTTCAGTGACAAAATTAATTGGCTGCGATGTTTCTATTACAAATCTTGTTAAATCGCTGAATACTACGGTTTCAATTTTTGAGATAACCGCTTTGTCTGAAAACGCTATTTTATTCTGTTTGCTCTGTTCAAACACCATTACTTTTCCGCCGGCATAATTAATTGAGGCCGGAGCATAAACTGAACCTTGTCTTGGAACCTGTATATTAGCCTGAATACCGGCGTTTTCCGCGGAACCCGAAACCGGAAAATTGTCGGCGTTCGAAATATTTGCGGCGTCGGAAGCGCTTGACGAACCCCGCTTAACATCGCCGGATTCATCGTTTTTTAAACCTTCTAATACAGTTCTGTCTAACGTCGATTTTGCCGCGGGTTGAACTTGTTTTTTTTGATCGCTTAAATTTTCAATCTGATTATCGCCGGCTTTCTTCTCTTGCGGATTTTCTGATTTGACCATTGCATTGACAAGTAAATCAAGTATTCTATCGTTTGACGGATCTTCGTCAAACGCCTTTTTTAACACTGTTACGGCTTCGTCGTATTTTCCGGAGTCGTAATATGATTTTCCCATTTCAAATAATTGGTTGGAAACGCCAAACGCCCTTCCGCCTATCATAATTCCAAAAATTATCGTTAAGAATAAAATTGTTGATTTACGAAACATTAATGGCCCCCTAAAGATTTTATTTATCAATTAAACTAATTTTATTTAAAATTTTTTTATCCTTTATTTTTTCAAATCTTAATGCGAATAGATTTTCAATATCGTTTATATTATACTTGTATGATTCGCATATGTTATTCAATCTATTGTTCATAATTCTATTATCATTGCTTTTTTCGCTTACATTTATAGCGATTGTCGTTATATTCGTATTATTCGTTTTTCTTATTTCTGTTATCTCAAATTTATTTTTTAAATTTATTACAATCTGATTATTTTCAATAATACAATTTTTAAGCTTATCGTCTATGAACGCAATCTTTATATCATCGGATTGGTTTCCATAAACATAACCGTTCATATCTATCATTACGCTCTTTCTGTCCGGCGAAACCGCCGCGTTCAGTTCCTTTTTTCCGCTCGCGCACAATATTATTTTATAAGCTGTTCCGTTTGCTTTTGCGCAAATAATTTTATTTAATCTGCCGGTATCCGGCGTTTCAGTTATGCCCGCATTTTTTATCAAATCTTTATCAATCAGTATTTTTCCTTTATTTAGCATTTCATTTTCAATCAAATATTTGTATCCGTCAATATTTAAATAAATATTCGATTGCGCATCGCCAATCAGATTTCTATTATTATCAAGAAATTTAAACGACGGTTTTAGCGCGTAATTGTTTTTATCTATTTCAGAAAAATCCGCGATTACCGTCGCAGTTCCGCCCGGCAAAACCGAAACCGTTCTTTCCCCTGAAATTTTTAAATTATCTTTCTTATTCTCATAGACCGCTTCTATTCTATAATTTCCGGCTCGTATCATTCTTATTCTATCTGCTATATACGATTTCTCAGGATACTCGGTTTTATATGAAATCGCCGGATTTTTCAAATCGGTTAAATTGAATTTCAACAATCCTTGATTCACATTTATACCGTTTCCAAATTTGTCCATTAGCCCTATTTCAAAATTCAATACCGCGTCGGAATTTACTATAGTCTCGGAACTTATCTCGACTTTTGCAGGCTGACCGCTTAATATTTCCGTTTCTACTGTCCCAAAATTATTTCCGTTTTTCCCGGTTATATTCAGCGAATAAAATCCTGAAACGGTTATAGCGACGGTAGCGACAACTCCGTATTGTTCCTTTTTGATTTTCAAAACCTTAACCGCAATTGTCTCCGGAACGTCTTTTAATCTTGATTCAATAATAAAATCTCCGGCTTCAATATTTTGTATGCTCGATTTCGACAACAATATCTTGTTGTCGTATTCGTCAAAAATTGAAATCCCGATTTCAAATTCTTCTCCGGCTTTTTTTACTGAGCCTCTTAATAAACCGCTTTTATAATACTTTTCTTGCGCCGGTAAAAAAGTAATAGAAGAACTTCTCGCTATATATCCTGTTTCCCTATCAATCAGAACAAATTGAATAACGCCGGTTCCGCGATATTCTATTTTTTTCTCTATCGTTCCATTATCGAATTCCGATTTTGAAATTTCTCTGACGTCCAGTCTGGAATCGTCGCCTGTGGTTTTTAATAGAAGTTTTCCGTTTAAATTTATTTTCTCTTTCTCGTTCGAAACTAAAGTTCCGTCTTCGTCTACCGCGGTTATCTTTACTTTAACCGCCTGTCCCGCTATTCCCGTATTCCCGCATTCTATCTTTAATTCATAACAATTCAATTCTATGCAATAAATAAAAACCAGAATCGTTAATACGGTCGTTGCTAATCTCTTCATTTTTTCTTATTCGATTTATCGTTATTCTTCATCTTCCGGCTCGGCTTCTTTTTCATTTCCGCTTTCTTCCGGCTCGTTCGCCTTTATTTGTCCCGCAGGTCTTGCTATTGTTAATGGATCAATATATTCATTCCGTTTCCATCTTGATAAAAATTCTTCAGATTCAAACGATATTGTAGTTTCTTTGTATCCGGGTTGAAATAATATGACCCTGTCTTTAAAAATCTTTCTTACAGTTATATTTGTTCCTATGAGTTTTCTGCCTTCTTTACCGTAAAACGACATTCCGCCGGGTCCTTCGATAAATACTGCTCCAACAGTTTTAGCGTCTCCGGTAATTAATCCTTTTGCAGTATATCCGTCAAGACTCTGCATCTCGCCTATCGGAACCTCGCCGGTATCGCTCTCATCATATTCATCAATAACAGCCACATTTTGTTTAGTCAAATCTACGGGTTTCAACTCAGGATTTATATAAACGTTATTAGCGGTTATTATTTCATATTCGACAGGAGGTTTCATATTCTCTATATCAAATGGAACAATCTCGGCAATCGCCTTTTTTTCTAAAGGTTTGGGAGGTCTTAACGGTTTCAATTTTTCATAAACTTCTATATCATTATAAGCATTATAGGCGGCATATAACAAATAAACGTCCGCTATTATTAATGCTATGATTACTAACAGCAATACATTGACTTTACTATTAATTTTTGCCCATATTTGTTTTAAATCATTCATAATATTCCAACAAAAAATTAAATTTTAAAAGTTTCCGGACGAAACATATAAAAAGAAACTCCGAGTTGAACGGTAAATAATTCTTTTTTTTCGTCTGCCGGATTTATATTAAATTGTTTAACGTCAAGTATATTCTCATATTTATCAAAAGCGTATAATAATTTTATCAGAGTTTCAAGTTTGATAGGTTTGGATAATACCATTGTCAAAGGAACTTCTTTAAACAATCCTCCTTCGTGTTCAATTACCGCGCCGTAACTTAACGAACTGAAAGATACTCCGAGTTTATTTCCAAGCATCTCCATTTTAGTCATTAACTCCAGAACCTTTTTGTTTCCGCCTTCTTCTTCGGGAAAAAATCTCTTAAGATTCTGCAGTTCGTTGTCTAAAACGCTTATTTCATATCTCATCTCGTTTAGTAAAATATTTTGTTTGGACGCTTCGTCAATATCTTTTCTCAATTTTTCAATTTTAGTGTCAACTTCTTCAATTTTCGGAAGCCACTCTGACCATACGTAATAAACCAATACAAGAACTACCGCTATTCCAAGAAACATAAGCATCTTTTTGTCTTTTTCTTTCAATTCCATAAATCTTTTATCCCATCCTTTAACGGATTTTTATCAATAAATTTATTCGTCGCCTTCGTCGTCGTCTTCTTCAGAAGCTTTATTCTCAGGCTTAGCTTCAGTTTTTGGTTCTTCTTCTTGGGGATTTTCTTTTGATTTTACTTCTTCGCTATTTTCGGTTCCATCTTCTTTCGCTCCGCCCTCTGGTTTTGCTTCTTCGGAAACTACGTTATGTTTCAAATCCGCAAATAAAGAAAACCTGTAATATTTTTTTTCGTTTATTATTGTTTCCTGTTGGCTCGGCGGTTCTTGCGACGGCGTAAAATGTTTTGTTTCGCCTAAACGCATTATAAAATTCTTTATCATATCATAACTTTTAGCCACGCCTGTTATTGAAATCCGGCTTTTTTCAGAAAAAGTTATCGTTTCAATCCAAATATTCTTTGTATTCAATCCGTCGGAAAATTTGTCGTTAAGCAACTCGCTCAACTCGCGCAATATATCTAACCATTTGGCTTTTTCATTCTGAATATTCTGAATTATCCCTCTTACTTTTTCAAATCCTTCTTTTTTTGCCTTAACCTCGTTCACTTCTTTCAGAATAGTCGCGTATTTTTTATCGTATTCAGTTTGTAGGTAATTCGCTTCATTTGTTTTTCTTTGAAATCCTAAATAAACGAATAAACCCAATTCACCTAAAGCCAATATTAACAATACAAAAAATATTATTAAATATTTTTTCTGTTTTACTTTCCTGCGTCTTAAAGTTATATCGTCAGGAATAAGATTTATATTTATCGGGAATATATCGTATATGTTTCGTAGACCCAATCCCAAAGCCACGCTGTATTCATGCGATTTTTCGTTTAAATTCTGGGTTTCAATGCGTTCTATCGGATTAAATATTTCTACCGGCAATTCAAGTCTTTTACTTAAATAAACATCGAGTCCGTTTAATTTTGCAGAACCTCCGGTCAATATTATTTTTGTTATTTGACCGCCGCTTAATTGCGTTTTAAAATAATCAAACGACCTTCTTAATTCTATTACCAGTCTGTCAAGCAAAGGTCTTACCGTATTAAATAATTCCTTTTTATCAATCGAACTTATATCTATGCCCGGCTCCTCGGAAATAGAAACGTCCCCTGCCGCAGCCGCGCCCAACGATTGAGGCGGCGCTCCGGGCGGTTTGGGTAAATTTAATTTTAATTTGCTCTCGTCTTTCTGTTCTTCTCCGCCAAACCCCATTAATTTTTTCGCAGGCATACCTGGTTTTAATAACGATGGTTTGGGAACCGGTTTTATTTCAGGTTTCGCAAACATACCTTTCAATAATTTTGGATTTTTATTCTGATCTTCCGGAGAACTTGTTTCCGTCCCGGGTTTCGGTATTCCCAATGCCGCGGGCGGTTTCGGTATCCCGATTCCAGCCGGAGGTTTTGGTATTCCTATTCCAGTTGGAGGCTTCGGTATTCCAAGTCCAGCCGGTTTCGACGCTTCAACAACCGGTTGCGTTTGCTGCGCCGGTTCTGCTTTGGATTCGGAAGCAGGTTGCTGTTCAACCGTAGTTTGAGCGGCAGTATCAGATTGCGGAACCGCGGGTTTAGGTATTATTCCAGCCCCGGGTTTAGGTATTCCCGCGCCGGCTAAAGGTTTTGGTATTCCCAACGCCGCAGACGGTTTCGGTATCCCGATTCCAGCCGGAGGTTTGGGGATTCCTATTCCAGTTGAAGGCTTCGGTATCCCGATTCCAGCCGGTTTCGAAACTCCAGCAACCGGTTGCGTTTGCTGCGCCGGTTCTGATTGGGATTCGGAAGCAGGTTGCTGTTCAACCGTAGTTGGAGCGGCAGTTTCAGATTGCGGAACCGCGGGTTTAGGTATTCCAGCGCCAACTAAAGGTTTCGGTATCCCGATTCCAGCAGGCGGTTTGGGCAGTCCGGCTCCAGCAGGCTGAGTTTGAGGCTGAGCTTGAGTTTCAGCTACGGCTCCCGGTTTTAACGGAATTGTCAAAGAAGGTTTTACAGGGGCTGCCGCTATAGGCGCAGGTTTTGAAATTCCTATCGTTGGTTTATTTGATACTTCCTGCGCAGGGGTTGGTTTTGGAATCCCTATCCCAGGTTTTGATTCCGCAGGTTCGGATTCAGCGCTCGCTCCAGGCTTTCCAAACGGTTTTGGTTTGCCGAATATGCTTAGTCCGGCGCTTTTCGGAACCGCGGCAGTAGGAGCTTTTTCAAGAGCGCTTTCCAAATCAATCTCGAAAATTTCACGTTTTATTTTTTCAGCTTGCTCCCAAGAAATATTATATTTTTTCTGAATAGCTTCGGTAAAATTATCGCCGGCTATCAACGCGCTTCTCGTAAAATAAAAAACGTCGTTTTTCCCAACGGTTATATCGGCGGTGCCGCTTCCGATATCCAGCATCGCTATCAAATCTCCGGTAGATTCGCTTGTTTTACCCGCGGTTCTCTTTATCGGAACGTAACTTTTTAATTTTTCCTTAATCAGCCCTTGCTGATAACATAATAAATTGAAGACCGAAAAACAGGTTACGTCTATAAAGTCGGTTTCAAAACCGGCTCCAGTTATTATATCAAATAATTCGTCGAGTCTGTCCTGTTTAATGGCCGTCAGTAAGACGTCCATATTTTCATCGTCGTAACTTATCAATTGATATTTGAACGCCACTTCATTTAACGGAAAAGGTATGTGCTGTTCGGCTTCGTATCCGATTATGCTGTCGAGTTTGTCAAGCGGAACTGTGCCTATTGTAATTATTCTTGCGATTACATTCTGGGCTGGCACTGAAAATATTACCTTGTTGAATTTCTTTTTATTCAATGCGGCGGCGCATTCTATCACCGCTTCTTTTATTATTTTCTTTTCTTCTTCCGGATCCGCATTTTTTGAAATTCTAAAATGCGATACATTCTCAAAAGTGGTCTTTAATTTTTTTGAAGTTCCTTCCAATACAAGCATTTTTACGGAGGCGGTTCCTATATCAACCGCAAGCAATGTGGACTTTTTTGAAAATAAACCCATAGTGATTCCTTGAATTTACTTATTTAAAGTTTAAATTATACTTTGGTAAAAAAAAAAAACAATATTTTTTTTAGCAATATTAAAAAAATCGTTTATATAGTTCCAGGTTCTACATATCCCGTTTCATTTCCTTCTGAATCAAGTTTTACCAAACCTAAAGTTATGCTTTTTATTAATTGAGCGTCAACGCAGGTTTTGATATAAAGATTATCTCTTACGATATCGATTTTTTCCAGTATTCCTATTCCGATGTAATCGTTTGATTCGTTCATTAAACCCGCAAATAATCCGGATTCTTCGCCAGAAACCATTATTTTCAAGCTGTTGTATTTTTTTTTCAAATCGGCTAATTTTTCTTTTTCTATTTTCTTTTTTGTAATAATAAACGCTCCCTCGTTTAAACCGAGTTTTTCAATGTAAGAAATCTGATTCGCATAATTTTCTGGAATAGGTTCCGCTGTTCCGCTTGTAAAAAAACATCTTTTCAATTTAATTTTTTTCAGCGACAATTTAACGGTTTGAGCGTTAGATAAATATTTTCCCAATGAGATTTTCCTGTTGAGTTTGCGTTCCTCATACGTTTTTGTTCTGACAAAATTTGAAACGCTTACTCTGAATATTTTTCTGCCGGTAAGATTTTTGACAAGATGTTCGCATTCGTTGTTTTTCTGTATTAAAACTATGATATCCGGATTTAATACGTCTATTTTGCTTTCCTTCAATAATCTGCCGGTATCGCCGTCTATCAATCCTGAAGTGTTGACTATCAACGCTTCCGAATTAGCCAGCGCAGACGCGGTCAGTTTTTTCAATCCTATGAGTATTTCTACAATGCTCATTGAAGGAGAAAAAGAACCGACAAAATGCTGTTTATAAACCTTGTTCTCGGATAAATCGTAGGTTTTTTTTTCTATTACGGACAAACCGATTGTTCCAGCCGGTCCGATATCCGATTGTCCCAAATCAGAATCAATCGCGCTTACGCTTTTATAATGTTGAATCAGCTTATTGGAAAGATAAGTTATTAAAGTGCTTTTTCCGGTATTTGCGGCGCCGATAACAAGAACCGTGTTAATTTTGTTTTTTAATATTTTTTCAACAAGTTTTTCCCAGCTTAACGGAATCGGATTGTCGTTCGCCTCTTTTACGCCCGCGGGATAATCGTTGCGCATCTCGATTTTACCGGTTTTTACAACGTTTATAGCCAATCTTTTATTTTCCGGCACCGTAATTCTTTCGTCTTTCTCCGCAATGGTTCCAAGAATTTCAAAAGTTCCTTCTTTCAAAATTAAATTGTATGGTCCTGATACAAGCAGGGTTTTTCCTTCATAAACATTTTTAAGCATTGTTTTTTTCTCCTTTTAAGCCGCCGTCAATATTTTGATTATTCGCCGTATTGGTTCCGCCGGAGATTGCTTGAGCAGAGCCGCTTTCAGCCGATTCTGATTTCCCGCCTTCAGATTCTGTTTTTTTGGGGGGGTTTTCGATAATCCCTGTTTGATTAATCGGTTCGCTCTTGCCTGCAATGCCTCCGGATACCGCGGATTTTATTCCAATTCTCTTTTCAAGCCGGACATAATCTTTTTTTTCCTGAACGCAGTAAACGTTTTTTAAATCGGATAAATTCAGAGTTTTGCTTCTGTATGTAATCTGTTTGCTTATATCTCCGAGTTTGATTGTTCCTTGTTCGGTTTTATCCTTTATTACGCCCGAAATGCAGTCCTTTTCAGTCTCCGCAAATATATAATCCCCTTTTTCCAAACATTCTTTGCTTACGGGTTTATCGCTGTTTTCAAGTATCTGAACCGCGTTTATAGGATATGCCGGAATTTTGGAATAAATTGCCAGTAATTTTTTAATTAAAAAATATACCTGCAACGGCGTTTTGGTTTTATCTTCGTATAATTCCGAAATTTTTCGTATCAGGCAAATATAATCAGATTCGCTGTATGCCATATTTATAAACCTACTTTTTAAAATATTTAATAATAATCGATTTGTAACGCGGCGTTTTAAATCAATAAAAATCGCGTTTAAATTTGGTTATGCCCCTTTGCGTTTATGCTTCGAGAGCCTTGATTACCTTTCCGGTTTGTTCCTGCAAATGTTTTACTCCGGATTTTTCATTGTTGATGCAAACCGTTTTATATTTTTTTGACTTGACAAGTTCCGCGCCGTCGTCGTTTAGATATGTCGCTTCCATTTCGTCGCGCGAAACCAGATGATCGTCTCCGCCTGCGGCAATGGCGGCTTCGTGTCTGGCGACGTTTCTTTGCCAGCATATTTCAAAATTAACGTCTATGTATATTACCAGACTTTTATTCAAAATTTTATCGGAAAAATTCGATAAAGCTTCGATATAATTCGATCTTGAAAACTCTATGAATATAATATGTCCGTCGCCCGAACTTTTCTTTAAAATATCTTCGTTAACGTCTTTTAATATATCGTTCCAAACGGCGTTATTCGTCACTTTATATCCGCCGTCGTTTGTAGGCCTCGAATATATTCTTTTTTTCCCTTCTTTTTCAATGGCGTCGTCGGTTATAAATTTATTCCAGAGTTTCGGAAAATCGTCAACGCGCTCAAATGTTTTTGCGAGCCCTTTTTCAACCAGCGCCTTTTCAAGTTCTCTATAGATAGCGGATTTTCCGCATCCCGGTCTTCCAAGCATAAAAACATATTTGTATTTTGTCATAACCTCTAACTCCTTTTTAATAAACTTAATAAAGGTAACCCCGACTTTCATTAGGATTAACTTAAATCCGTCCCGCGAGCGGGCGATGGGAATTGAACCCACGACATTCAGCTTGGGAAGCTGACGTTCTACCTCTGAACTACGCCCGCGCTAAAAAAATAATTATACGGTATTTCCGGCTGTTTGTCAATTAAAATTATTAATATTACAGAATTAAAGAATAAAATATTTTATTAGAGGAAAATGGCATTACAGAAAAGCT
>DAINAU010000021.1:0-32472 GCA_036733285.1 bacterium | reverse complement strand
CAATGATTGATATGAGAGCCGGAGCTTTAGGCATAAACGGATTATCGGTGTCTACGGCTGAAAACGCTCAAAACGCAATCGCTCTTATAGACGAAGCTTTGAATAAAGTATCAGAGCGCCGTTCAACAATAGGCGCTTTGACTAACAGGGTTGAGAGCGCTCTGAATTTCAATATGATTCAGCGGGAAAACACTTTAAATGCAGAAACTAAAATAATGAACACGGACGTCGCTTCCGAGATGACTAACCTTACAAAAAACGACTTGATATTAAGCGCAAATCTGGATTTTGTTACCTCGGCGCAAAAACGTATCGGCGATAATGTCATAGATATTTTTTATTCAAATTTAAGCTCGTAAAATGAGTTAAAGCTTTTTAAGGGAGCTGCGAAGTTTTTAATATCAATAGTTTTTATAAGCGAAAAACTTATAAAAACCTGAGAACTGAAAAAAATTGCGGCATTTTTTGGATTAGAATAATTTTCAAACACAAAACTTTATTTAAAATAAAACGATAAATATTTTTAGCGGAGGCTATAATAAAATATGAATTTTTCAGAAATGATAATAGAAAAAATTTTTAATAGAATTTCTTTGACTGGAAAGAAAAAAAAAATTGTGTTGCCTGAAAGCGACGACGTCAGAACTTTAATAGCGATAGCTGAATTAAGCCGGAAAGAATGGCTTGGGGGCGTAGTTACAGTCGGCGATATTGATAAAATAAACGATTTAGTAAAAAATAACGACATAGATTTTTCGAAAGTGGAAATGATTGATATTAAATCTGATATTGATTCGGATAAATATATTAATTGTTTTTATGAAATGAGGAAAAACAAAGGAATTACATTGGACGACGCGAGAAAAATTTTATCTAATAAATTATTTTACGCGGCTATGATGCTGAAAGAAGACAAAGTTCAAGGGATGGTGGCTGGAGCGTTAAACACTACAGCCGACGTGTTAAGAAGCGCTATACAGACTGTTAAAACCGCGCCCGGAATAAAAAAAGTGTCAAGCTGTTTTGCTATGATAGTTCCGGATTGCAAATACGGAGCCAACGGTAATTTTATTTTTGCGGATTGCGCGGTGTTACCCGATCCCGACTCTGAAACGCTTGCTGATATAGCTTTTTCTTCCGCAAAAACTTTTGAATTAATTTTCGAATCAAAACCAGTTATAGGATTTTTATCGTTTTCAACTAAAGGCAGCGCCGAACATTCGTCGGTAGATAAAGTAAGAAACGCCGCAACGTTAGCAAAACAAAAATATCCTAATCTTGAAATAGACGGCGAACTACAACTCGACGCCGCGATAGTTCCCTCCGTAGGTTTAAAAAAAGCTCCTGGCAGCCCGGTAGCCGGCAAAGCCAATGTTTTGATATTCCCTGATTTGAATTCCGGCAATATAGGATACAAACTCGTTCAGCGTCTTGCAAAAGCCGAAGCTTACGGTCCTATTATTCAGGGACTTGCAAAGCCCGTTAGCGATTTGTCGCGAGGATGTTCCTCCGAAGATATCGTCAACGTCGGCGCTATCACAGCCCTTGAAGCGTATTTGTAAGAATAAATTTTTTTGTAAGAGAATAAATAAAAAAAACGTTTCTTAAAATATCGAATTTTATAAATTGGAATTCAACAATTATTCAGAGTTGTTCTCCATTTAGTATCTTATCAATAATAATGACTACTACCATAAAGAATTTACTGGCGCAAATAATTCGCAAATTATTATTTATTATGATATAAATTTTATTGAAAACAGATATTTCAAAATCGCATCCGGCATATGCGATGATACCAATATCGACCCGACTTCTCTCAAAGTTTATATTGACGATAAAATTCCGGTCAACAACTCCGACGATATCGAGACTTACGCGCTTGAAGTAAATCCGGTTAATCCCAACCAGTATGTTTTTTCAGTAATTTCATCTGAAACCGGATTTATTAATAAAAAATACTCGTTCATTATAATAATACGCGTCTCCCATAAGTTCCATTGTTAAATCGGAATCAGGATATTTTTTTAATAATTTTAAAAATACTTTCTTTCTGTCGTCTGAAGAAAGAAAAAGTCAGTAATCTAATACCGAACCGCTGTCAAAATTACTAAACCGAAATGGTTCGGTTTAATACTAATCCGCCGTTCTAAAAATTTTTTTCATAATTTTGAAAGCGGATTAGTATAAGTTAACAATTAATTCCGTTTCTTTTATTTCAGCATTTAAAGGTGAAAAACTTAGCGCAATTTCAATTTTTTTGCAGCTTCTTTAAATATATTTTTTTTAATAAATTAATAGCATTAGCCTTATAAATTAATGCGATATTTTCTTTTGTTTCAGAATTATTAAATAAAGAATATGCTTTTTTTGCCCATTTCAAAGCATCGGAAAACTTGGTTTTATCACTTAATTCGTTAGATAATTTAATATAGGCTGTTGCTAAATTTTTTTTATATTTTACATTTTTTGGATTAAAAAAAAGCTTGTTCAAAATAAGCAATAGCTTGTTCAAATTTTCCTTTTTTTATAAATTGTCTGCCTTTTTTGTAATATCCAAAAGACTTGTCGCTCGTTATACTTATAGATTGAGTATATAAATAATAGGAAAAAATATATTGTAATACTATAAAAATAATAACAAATAAAAAATTTTTATCATAGTGTTTAACTAATGGAAAAATTAATTATGATAACGTTAAATTTTACATTAATTACAGATAATATGTCAATCAATTTATTCTGACTCCGCTCAAAAAGTGTCGCGAAAACAATTTTTTATTGACAATTCGAATCTTTTTATTTATTATTTATTTAAATATGGCAATAATTAATTTTGCCGGAATACATTATATTTTTTTATAAAATATCTTAATCATAAATTATTAAAAAATGACTACGATTTTATTTTTAAATCCATATAACAAATCCATATTAAGCGAAAAAGATATAATAGACGAGAATATTTCTGAAACGCTCATATTCAAATTTAAAATAGTCGAAGATTTAACCATAACCCAGTATATCGACGAGCTTGCAGATATAATAGTAACCGAATATATAGACGACGATATGCTGAATAATTTTTATTTTGAGCTTCAAATATTTACAAAATCGTATATGATACCGGTAATCTATGCGATTGACCCTGAAAAAATAAATGATTTTCCGGTAAGTTTCATTGACGACAGTTCTGATTTTATTTATAAACCGATAAACAAATCAGAGCTTATCAGCCGAATAAAGCTTGCGATACTGAAAAATTCACAATTAAAAAATAACGTTCAAATCGACCGCGTAACCGGAATGCCTAATTATAAAAGTTTTTACAGAAGATTCAACGAAGAGACCTTAAAATGCTTAAGATATAAAAGAATGCTTTCGGTTTCGATTATCCATATAAAGAATCTTATGGATTTAAAAAACGAGATCGGATGGTATTTTTGCGATTTGATAATGGCGGAACTCGCATATCTTATAAAAAAATCGTTGAGAGAAGTGGATTATCTCGCAAGATATTCGTTTGACAGATTTATTTTACTTTTGCCTGAAACGGACGATTTCAATTCGAGAATAGCGTTAAATAGAATTATTGAAAAAATAAAGTATTATATTTATGTATTGCCGGACGAATCCAAAAAAGAAATATCCGTCGCCGCGAACGCTTCGGCGATAAATTATCCCGAGATAACAAACGATTCAATCGAACTGATTAAAATATTGAATAACAGCATAAACACATTTTCAGAAAAGTCTGAATTTGAAGTTGAAATCATATCCAATTCCTGCCTTGCAAAGCGGAATATTCTTATAATCGAGGACGATCAAGAAATATTTCATTATATAAAAGAACTTTTATCCGATAAAAGCATCGAATTAATCTGGTTGACAAAATCAACGCCGGAATTGCATAAAATAATCGTGGAACAAAAAATATCCCTTGCAATAATCGATATAATGCTGCCGGACAGCGAAAAAGACGGGTATGAGATAATAGAGTCTTTGAAAAACAATTCGTTAACCGCAGGCATAAGTATTCTTGTTGTTACGGCAAAAGGCGGTCCATTGAAAATAATGGAATCCGGAGCCGACGATTATTTGCTTAAACCGTTTGACTCCTCGGAATTCATCGGTAAAATCAATATGCATTTGAATAAACGCGCCATTCAATTTTCAAATAAATTGATAGAACATTCAAACGGCGCCGATCAAAATTCATATTATTATTTTGACAAAGGTTCTGATAAACTCACGAAATTGCCGCTGTTGAACGCCGTATTGGACGAAATAAAAATTCTTTTCAAGAACTCGCCTAATTTCGGAATAATTTATATCAATGTCGCGAAATTCAACGAAATCGAAATAAATTACGGAGAAAAGGTTTTCGATAATCTTCTTATAAAAACTGCCGAATTGTTGAAAAATATGAAAGGAACGATTATTAGAAACAACGATATAATAGCTATTACAAGAATGTGGGACGATGATTTCATAATATTTTTATCGCCGCCGAGGTATCAGGAAAAAATCAGGATTTCAGACGTCAATGAAATAAAAGGCAGAATAGAAAAATATCTTAAATCAAATAAAAACAAATTAATTTCGCGCGGTCTTGAATATCAGTTCGATTTTTATCTTGGTTATTCTATAATCGATTTGAACCGTGAAATCAAATTTGAACGCACAGTATATACAAATCTGAAAAACGCTATGATGATGGCATACGATAAAGAATCGCAAGTATCGCTGGCGCTGCAATCCGAATTCAAAGAAATACTTGCCGCGGAAAACGTCAGTATAGTTTATCAGCCGATAATAGACCTTGAAGCCCATAAAATAATAGGATTTGAAGCGCTTGTCAGAGGTCCGAAAAATACAATGCTTTACAGACCCGTTATACTTTTTAATATGGCGTATCAAACGAATAAAATATGGGAACTTGAACGCATTATAAGAAAAAAAGCTTTAATTTCTTTTATGAACTCTTCTGACGCTTGCCATCTTTTTTTATCGTTAAACGTCGAACCGGCGTCTTTTTCGGATCCTGAATTCAGAAAATTCGCCGAAATGAATCCGGACAATTATGATTTTACAAAAATCATTCTTGAGATTACCGAGAGAACGAACATAACGGATTTACAAAAATTCAAGGAACAGCTCCAATTATTTAAAAATTGCAAATTTACAATAGCTATAGACGACGCCGGAAGCGGATATGCGAGTTTGTTTTATATCGCGGAATTAAAACCCGACATAATCAAACTCGATATTTCGCTGGTAAAAAATATAAATGAAAACAATCCGCGCAGCGATATTGTCAGGGCGCTTGTTAAATTTGCAAATCAACATAACATCAAAGTGCTTGCCGAGGGAATTGAAACCGAAGCGGAACTTGAAGAAATAAAAAAAATAGGAATAAATCTTGGGCAGGGTTTTTATTTTGCCGAAGGAAAACCGGAATTAATTACCAAACTGCAAAATGCCGGCGAACAGTAATTTTGTTCATTTACACACGCATACCGAATACAGTCTCCTTGACGGTTTCTGCCGTATAAAAGATATTGTATCCAAATGCAAATTATATAATATGCCTGCCGCGGCCATTACCGATCATGGGTGTATGTTCGGAGTTCTTGATTTTTATACCGAATGCTCCAAGAATGGAATTAAACCGATTATAGGATGCGAGATATACGTGGCTTCAGGCGATATGTCGGATAAATCCAGAAGTTCCAAAAATTATCATTGCGTTCTTCTTGCGAAAAATTATAACGGTTATAAGAATCTGTTAAAACTCGCCTCGTCCGCTTATATTGAAGGGTTTTATTATAAGCCGAGAATCGACAAAAAATTGTTATACCGTTATTCCTCCGATTTGATTTGTTTAACGGCTTGCGTGAAAGGAGAAATTCAACAGCTGATATTAAACGGTGATTATGAATCGGCGGAAAAAAGCATAGAGGATTATATCTCTATATTCGGAAAGGAAAATTTTTATTTTGAAATACAAAGACACAATCTGCCGCAGGAAGAAACGATAATAAAAGCTTTTGCCGAATACTCGGAAAAATACGGAATAGAACTTGTAGCAACAAACGACGCGCATTATATAAACAGAGAGGACAGCGAATATCACGATATTCTGCTTTGTATTCAAACCGGACACAATTTATCGGATGAAGACCGAATGAAATACAGCGGTTCCGAATTGTATTTAAAAAACGCGGATGAAATGCGCGCTCTTTTCAGCGATTATCCGGAAGCTGTTGCCAACACGTTAAAAATAAGCCAGCAGTGCAACGTTCTTTTTGAATTAAATTCCAACGTTTATCATTTTCCAGTATTCGAATTGCCTGCAACCTACCAATCGGCTCATAAATATTTATCCGATTTATGCGAAGAAGGTTTGAAAATTAAATTCAATGATATCCCCAAAGAAATCATTGATAGAATGAATTACGAACTGGCAGTAATAAAAAAAATGGGGTATTCCTCGTATTTTCTAATTGTAAGGGATTTTATCAGGTTCGCAAAAGAAAAAAAAATTCCAGTAGGTCCTGGAAGGGGAAGCGCCGCCGGTTGTCTCGTAGCGTATCTTACCGGTATCACGGAAATTAATCCGCTTGATTACGATTTGATTTTTGAAAGATTTTTAAACGCGGAAAGAATATCTATGCCCGATATAGATATCGATTTTTGTTTTCGAAGAAGAAACGAAGTCATTGATTACGTCATAAGAAAATACGGAAAAGAAAACGTTTCTCAAATAATTACATTTGGAACCTTTAAAACGAGAAACGCGCTTCGGGACGTGGGAAGAGTAATGGGAATCGCTTATTCCGAAGTCAGCAAGGTCATAAAACTTTTTCCTGAAATAAGTCAATTATCAATAAACGAAATTGTATCGAGCGCGCCTGAACTTCAAAATTTAATCGTTGAAAAACCGGAATATAAAAAATGGTTTGAATCCGCCAACGCCATTGAAGGCGTTCCAAAAAACGTGAGCACGCACGCCGCCGGAGTAGTGATTGGAGACAAGCCGCTCGTCGAATACCTGCCATTGTATTTTGATTCTGCGAACTCGGCGATTTCAACTCAATTTGATATGAAAGGAATTGAAAAACTCGGTTTGATAAAAATGGATTTTCTCGGATTAAAAACATTGACGGTAATTCAAGACGCTATAAATCTGATTCCGGAAAATCTGCGTCCTGATTTTTCGAAATTGAGACTCGACGATACCGCTTCGTATAGTTTATTAAAATCAGGCAATACTATCGGAGTGTTCCAGCTCGAAAGCAAAGGAATACGAACCGTTATGGTAAAACTGCAACCTGATAAATTTACGGATATCATAGCGCTTCTCGCTTTGTATAGACCCGGAGTTTTAAAAAGCGGAATGGTGGATTCGTTTATAAACAGGAAACACGGAACCGAACCAATCGAATATCCGCATTCGGGGCTTGAGAAAATTTTAAAAGAAACTTACGGAGTAATCATTTATCAGGAACAGGTTATGCTTATAGCTAATGTTCTTGCGGGATATTCGCTCGGAAAAGCCGATTATCTTAGAAAAGCTATGGGCAAAAAAAATCCCGTGATAATGGAAGCTGAAAAAATTCCGTTTATGGAAGGCTGCATAAAAAAATCAAATCTGACAAAAACGGAAGCCGAAAATATTTTTTATTTGATAGAAAAATTCGCTCAATACGGTTTTAATAAATCGCATAGCGCGGCGTATGCGCTTCTTTCATATCAGACGGCTTATTTAAAAACTCATTATCCCATAGAGTTTTATATAGCGTTGCTTAACAACGAGATTGAAATGAACAACGCCAGATTTCCTGAAATAATAGACGACGCGTTGAGAAACGGAATTGAGGCTTTGCCTCCGGATATTAATTACAGTTCGGCGTATTTTTCAATAGAATCCGGAAAAATAAGGTTCGGGCTCGGAGCAATAAAGAACGTGGGAGTCGCATCGATTCAGGACGTTGAAACCGAACGAACTCAAAACGGCAAATTTAAGGACCTTTACGATTTTTGTTCGAGGATTAACGTTCAGAAATTAAAAAAAAACAGCATTGAATATCTTATTTACGCAGGCGCGTTTGATTTTATGAAATTATCAAGGGCGTCTCTTATAGCGGCTTTGCCTAAGATTACCGAATCGGCTTCCGAAGAATCTGTAAAAAATATGGATTCGCTTTTTGAATTTGCGGGAAACGGCGATTATGAAGTTTTCACTTATCCAAAAATTGAAGAATATCAGCGCATAGAAAAACTTATGTATGAACGCGAAGCGCTTGGATTTTATTTATCCGAACATCCGCTTAATAAATTTTCCGAAGAAATTAAATTTATCGGCAAATACGATTTGTCAAACATAGACGAGATACCGGAAGGAGCCGAATTTTATGTCGCCGGAGTAATAACGGAAATAAAACGAAAACTTGATAAAAAAAATCAGACAATGGCGTCTTGTTTTTTAGACACGCTTTCCGGTTCGATGGAAACCATTATATTTTCAAGCGTTTACGATAAATTCAGGGATTTGATTTTCGATAATAATATTGTTTATGTTTTCGGCAGACTTGACAAACAGTATTCAAACAGATTTACGGCGCAAAAGATTTTTTCAATAGAATCCGGTTTTGGCGAAATCGTTTCAAAAGTCAATATATTGATTAATTGGGTCGCGCCTGACAGTCGAATTATTGAAAGCATTAAAACGATAATAAATTCGGTCCCTGCGGGCAATACTAAAATATTCATTTCAATGAAACTTGAAGAAAATAATTACGCCGTTATAAAACCCGAATCGGGTATGTTGAAAATCGATTATGATTTTATATCAAAACTTCAAACAATAGTGGGGTCTGACTGCGTAAAAATCGAGTTTGTCTGACGGCGTTTCCAGAAATGCCCAGTTGTATATTATTTAACCCGAAAACCGCATAAGGATTTTAAAAAATTGTTCAGACAGCACAGAATACTTGTTTTAGACAATTTTTCAAAATCTTAAAAACACATGATTTACGGTTAAAGCCGTAAATTTAAAAAGTTTTCGGGTTTTTAGAAGTTTTAATCATTTAGAATCAATGATTTAAAAAACTTCACCGAAAAAATACCCTATTGCATTTTTTCGGATTTAATTTATTAGAGGAATAATTTACTGTTCAGATTGCGCTGCGCGTCTTGACAGATTAACTCATAAATGTGAAATTATTGAAACCGAAAAAGAAAGTTTCCGCTTGAAATTAAGATTAAAATCCAAATATAATTCCTGATTTTTAAAAAAAATAGGTTGTTTTTTTATGTTTTAATTATACAATAATTTAACGGCTTGAGTAGCTTTCAATTACAATCTTGCGGCAGTTTTCGTTTACAATTTACACGTAAAGAATGTAAAAACAAATGAAACTGTTTTAGCGGTTTATCATTTCTGCTGAACGTAATAAATTTTATGATTGATATAATTTTAGGAAAATTTTTTTATGGCATTTTTTAATAACGAAGAAAGCAAATTGCGTTTTTTCAAGTTTATAATTTACTTTATTTCAATAGCGGTTCTAACTTTAATTTGTTCTCCAAAAGTATACAAGACGCAAAAAATAATTGAAGGAGTTACCGCAGCTTCCGATATAATATCTCCAAAATATTTTGAGATTGTCGACAATTACGCTTTTCAAAAACAACAATCCGAAATTTTTAAGGAAATGAGGGTTTTATATAAAATCGAGGACGCTCGATTTATTTTGGACGATACGGCATTAATTGAAAATAAAATAGATTTGCAATCAAAAAGCAAAAATGATTTTATAAAAGAAGCCAACAGACTTGCCGACAAAATATTATCGGCTGGATATAAAGAAACTCCATTTGACGAAAAAGAATATAAAAACGGGGTTATAATATCCTCAAAAAAAAGCAATATCCTGCATACAATAGAAAAATCGGGCGAATCCCTCAAAATTTATCAAAACAACATAATTGCAGGCGATACCGGTTTGGCCGATTTTATCAGAAAAAATACAATTATAGATAATTCATTTACGGACGGATTAATTGCCTTAATAAACCGCTCGGTAAAACCGAATGTGGTTATTGACAACGCCGCTATGCTGGACGAATACAACAAAATTATTAATTCAATGCCGAAAATAAACAGAAAAATATCTAAGGGAGAAATTCTTGTAAAACAGGGAGAAATATTAACTAAAGATAAAGTTGAAATTTTAAAAAACATAAGCTCTTACAAATGGACGACCGACATATATCTGGTTATACTTTTATTTTTCACTTTTGTAGCGCTTTTTGTTTTCAGCAATTATTATTTTCATTTTTTCATATCTACTTTTAAACGAAATATCAGCAATTATATAGTTTTTTTTATACTTCTCATTATACCGGCGTTTTTGCTTAAAGTATATTTAGCTCTGATTAATTCTTCTTTATTCGCAGATAAATTATTCACTTATATTTTCCTTATTCCAATAGAATCGTCCGCCATATTATCGGTTATGATGCTGTTCAATAGAACCGGCATAATAGTAGCTCTGCTCACCGCGTTTATTTCGTCTATAGTTTTTTCGGTTTATTCAGCCAACACCGCGTTTTCTGATCCGGGGTATTCGTTTCTTCTCGGATTTACGATATTTTTCAGCAGTATGATAGGCGTATTTTTTATTTCTCAAACAAAACGCAGAACTAATCTTCTTAAATCCGGTTTTTTTATTTCAGTTTCCAATATTCTTTTTTTATTTATCGCCGATAAACTTTATTCTCAAATTTTCAATACTCGCTTGAATATATCTTACATAGCATATATAATAATTTTTGTAAAAGGGCTGCTTTTAACCCCGAGTTTTGTAACTGGATTTATGCCGATTTTCGAGAGTCTTTTCAATCTCACGACGGATTTCAGATTAATGGAGCTCGCCGATATAAGTCATCCGCTGCTTAAAGAACTTGCCACTAAAGCGCCCGGCACTTATCAGCATAGTTTGACTCTCGCAAACCTTGCCGAATCCGCGGCTCAGGCAATCGGCGCGAATCCCCTGCTCGCAAGAGTTGGCGCGTATTACCACGATATAGGCAAAATGGTCAAACCGAATTATTTCATAGAAAATCAGAATTATATGGAAAATCCGCATAATTATATTAAACCGAGTTTGAGCAATTCGGTTTTAAAAGCTCACGTAAAACAAGGACTTGAGCTTGCCGACAAATGGAAATTGCCGAAATCTATTAAAGATATGATTCAACAACATCACGGAAAATCTTTGATGATATTCTTTTATAATTCCGCGCTGAAATCCGGAGAGCCGGTGAATGAAAGCGATTACAGATATCCCGGTCCTACGCCTAATTTCAAGGAATCCGCAATTTTGTCAATGGCAGATTCGATTGAAGCTATGACGCGAACCTTGAAAAATCCGACGCCTGCAAGAATCTCGGATATGGTTAACAACGCTATAAAAAAGAAAATTAATGACGGCGATCTCGATAACAGCGAACTGACCCTGAAAGAAATTAAAATAATTTCCGAAACGTTTATCAAAATTTTAACTACTATGTATCATACAAGAATCGAATATCCGGATGAAAAAGAAATTAAAAACAACGAAGAATTATCGAAGAAAAAAAATGTATCTTAACAGATTTAACAATTCGCTGAATATTATCAGAAAATTTCAAAGCGGCGCCAACCGGATACCATCCGGTTTTATAAAACTTGCGTTTTATAAAATCGCGGAATATCTTAAACTCAAAGACTGCGAAATAAATCTTGTATTGTGTTCCGATAAGTTTATTGAAAAACTCAATCGGAATTATAGAAATAAAAACTGTCCCACAGACGTGCTCTCGTTTCAAATAAACGGGATTAATCCGGAATCCGGCAGAACTATGCTTGGAGAGATTATAATTTCATTGGAAAAAACCGGACGTCAATCGGAATTATTTACTGTTTCTTTTAAAGACGAACTATTCCGGTTATTTGTTCACGGAATCCTGCATTTAACTGGATTTACGCATGAAACGCCGGATAAATTGAAAATAATGAACCGGAAAACCGATGCGATTTTAAAAAAAATATTATAATATCAAGGAATTTGAATTATGCCTATTAAAGATATTAATTTTGTTCAAAAAAAAACGTTTTCAAGAGCGGACAGAGTCGCCGAACAGATTAAACGCGAAGTATCCGGAATAATTCTAAATAAAATGAAGAATCCCGATATAGGTTTTATCACAGTAACCAAAATAAAACTTTCTAAAGATTTAAAAATTGCCAATATTTACGTCAGCGTATTCGGAAAACCGAAACAGCAAAATAAGACGATTGAAATTTTATCCGATTCGGTCGATTATATAAGATTATTATTATCAAAAAAAATCGTTTTAAAATATATGCCGGCATTAAAGTTTTTTTTAGATGAAACGCTTGATTACGCCGAAAATATTAACAATATGCTTAATAAAATCAAAAACGAGGAGCTTGCAAAATCTAATATGGATCTAATTATTACGGAAGACGATAAAAAAAAATTCAAAGCCATAAACGAAAAAATTATCAAGTCTGAGAAAATTTTGTTGACGACTCATTCAAAAGCAGACGGCGACGCGGCAGGAAGCGTTTTATCGATTCAAAATTATCTTTTATCCTTGAATAAAAAAGCCGTATCGATTATTGAAGGAGGCTGTCCGCAATATTTGGGATGGCTGCCGGACGGCGGATTGATTGAAGACAATAAAAATATTATTATTGATAAACAATTTGATTTGCTGATATGTTTGGATTCTAATTTTGACAAACGCGTCGGTTACCCGTTTGAATTGTTTGAAAACTATATATCAGAAAATAAACTTGCAATAATCGACCATCATAAAGATACGGTTTCGGATTCGGAACTTAAAATCGTAAAACCGGAAGCGTCATCGACCGGCGAATTGCTTTTCCAATTTTTTAAAACTAACGATATCCCGATTAATGATAAGATCGCAATTTATCTTTATACAGCTATTATTACTGATACGTGGATGTTTAGTCAGGAAAACACTTTATCGTCGACTTTATCCGCGGCTTCAGAATTATTGAAATTCAATTCTGTAAAACCCTACTTTATCACTTCAAAACTTTTTGAAAACAAATCCTTGGCTCAAACAAAATTGCTTGGAAAACTTATCGAAACCATCGAGTTTGACGAAAAAAACAAGATTTCTTTCGGATATATTTCAAAAAAAATGTTCGATGAAACCGGAACAACTGATAATGACGCCGAAGGTTTTGTAAATACGTTAAGGTCTATTCGCGGCTGCAGAGTATCAGTGTTATTGAAAGAAATAAAAGAGGGCGTTATTAAAGCGAATCTGCGCTCTAAAGACAATTTTGATTTGTTGCCGACAGTTAGAAAATTCGGCGGCGGCGGTCATTCTAAAGCCGCAGGATTTACAACTGATAAAAATATGGATATTATAAAAGAAGAATTAATGAAGGAATTGTCGCAAAACTTAAACGTCAAAATATAAGTATTTCTCGCATTTGAGCAAACAGAGTGATTTCAAGCATACGATTTTTTAAATGCGATAATAATTTTAATCAGTATAGTATAGCGTTCTAAAAATAACTTGAATTAAATTTTGCTTATAAAGGCGAAATTTACAATATTGACAAATAATCGTTTTTAATGTTATTTTTAGAACGATACAATAGATTCCGCCGGAAGCAAATTGATTAAAGTATTAAAAATTAATTTGTTAAAGAAATCATTTAAGAAAATAATAAACGCCGGCGATAAAATATTATTTTACCGGATTCAGTTGAATTCTAAAACCGCGATATAATATTTTTTCAAACAAAGCGTATATGCTATTTTTTTGAGAGTAATCCGGATATCTTGAAACAGGTACCGTTACGTAAACGCTTGAAATAATAAACGACACAAAAAACAAAATCTTGAGAAACAAAGCTAAAGATTTAAAAAAAGGTTTATTAAAAAATCGCGATTGCAAATCAGCGAACATACCGGAACTTGAAATTATTAAAACAGGCAGGCAGGGAATCAGCAAACGATTTAAAGGCGAATAACCGTTATATCCCTGATTATTAATGCAAATATAAAAGCAATATCCGAAAAACAATATTGCGAGTTGCCAATATTTTTTAAAATTATTTATTAAACAATAAAATACCGATATAAAACCGAAAATGTAAAAAGGGCTGTTTACAAATAATCCGAATTGCAAATCGAAAAAATTAATCTTCAATTGCTCAAAAAAATTATTATTCAAAATTACGTTTGAGAATAATTCTGAAAAGTTTTTATAACCCGCATCGCTTCCTTGAACGTAAGCCGCGAACGGATTAAAAGAATTAAAAACGGAATAACAATAAACTTCAAAAAAAATAAGACTGAACATTACTGGAATCGCGAATAAAAGAAATTGTTTTAATTTGAAAGTTGTTTTAATTAAAAGCAAATGAACTATGAAAACCAATAAAACTACTATTACGTAATATTTTATATGAAACCATAAAAGAAAAGATATTGACAACCCTGCGGCAAACGGTTTATGTTTTTTCAGAAAAAAAATTGATAGCATAGCGCACAACGCGGCAGCGGTTTCCGGGTAAATCTGCGAAGAATATACAACGAACGGATTTAATAAGAAGAAAATTAATGAAAATAAAAACGAATTTTTTTCAGAACCCGAGTATTCCACAGATAATTTATACGCGATAAAAGCTAACGAACATGTTATAAGAACAATCATAAACCTGAATCCGGTTACTCCGGCAATCAAATAAAAAGGAGCCGCCAGCGCCGCCATTCCCGGCATAACGCTTGTGAATAATTCGTTTTCGGATTTAAAAAAGTAATGAGCTACAAGATAATATTTATCCTTCGGAACATTATTCGAAAGATTCAAATCAAAATCATTTGTAATCGAATCTATCAGCCAAATATGATTAATTTCGTCTCCGTGAAGACCGTGAATTACTGAGGCGGGCAATATTATCGCATAAGCGCAAAAGATAAGAATTAAAAATAATTTTTGATAAGACGAATAGATTTTCCCGTTTATCCGGCTTGCGGAATCGGAACCTGTTTTTGTTCTAATGGAAGCGTCGTATTTTTTTTTTGCGATAAAATAAACGCTTGCCGATAAAATAATATAGACCGTTATATATATGGAATATTTTAAGACTCCGTAATCGTGTTTGAACATACTTTTGATTTTATAGTTTCAATAAATTTCAACGCAGATTTTTCCCAAGAAAATTTTTCTAATTGCGAATTAAATTTTTTTGACGGAAAAATTTTTTCAAGACAATTTTTATTTTTATAAATTAACGTCATTTTTTCAAGCAAGTCTTCCGGATTGAACGGTTCAATATAAAACGCGGCTTCGCCCGCTAATTCCGGAATCGAACCTCGCCGCGTAGTTATAACGGGTTTACTAAAATAAAAAGATTCGAGAACCGGATAGCCGAAACCTTCGTAAACCGAAGGATACAGCGTTCCCAAACAGTTATTCAACAAAGTATATTTTTCAATTTCCGAAACATATCCCGTAAAAATGAATTTGTCCGTTAATCCGTAATCGGTTATTTTTTGAAAAAAATCCTTAAAATCATTGGATTTTTTTCCGGCAATAATTATTTTAAAATTATCGCCGTTTAAATCTAAACCGCGATTTTTTAAAGCTTCGCAAATAATACCGAGATTTTTTCGTTTTTCGATAGCTCCGATAAAAAGAAAATAATTCGTATTTTTAGAAAAACCGGTTTTAAGACCCGTTTCAGAAAAATTTTTTTCCGAAATACGGCAGACAAATTCTTCGGTCAATGTCAAGTTATTCTTATTGACGTCAATTTCCGTTAAAGAGCCGTATAAAATTCCGATTTTAGATTCCGGATAATCATAATATTTTATCAAATCTGTTTTAGTTGATTCGGAACAAGTAAAAATAAAATCGGAATTTTTCAGAATTTTTTTTATCAAAGAATCGATTTGATTTTTTTCCCGCATAGAATAAGTGAAATCGTCGATTTTGAATGAAACGTCGTAAATAATCGAAACGATTTTAGATTTCAGATTATTAGGCAAATGAAGACCGGTACAAACGAAGACGTCTGATTTCGGCAAAAATAAATCGTTTGGAAACCAGTTTGAATTCCAAAAATTCATTAAAAAACGTCTTGGAATTCTTAGAATATGGTTTTTAAAATTGTTTTGGGAAGGCGAAATTACGCCGTATTTTTCGGGAAATATACAGTTATAGAATAAACTGAAATCGTCGGTTGAATTTATTTTTTTTAAACCGGCGATTAATCCTTCGACAAAATACCCTATGCCGGTTTTTTGGGCAAGCGTATAAGTCGCGTCAATCGTAAATTTTAAAGACATACAGTTAACCCGGATAACAATAAATTTAAACCAAAAATTGCTTTATAAAAATTTGCGCGATTGAAAAATTGACGACGACAAGTATTTTATGCGTTAAGCTGCAATTTTTCAAAATCTAATCGCAATTTTCGGGTTAAAAGCAAAGTATCGTAAAAATATAGAAAAAATCAATATTTTTTTTCCGATATGCGAATTGCTCTATACGGGAGGGTTGAATTTTTAAGTTCAAACTCGACGATTTGTTCCGGTTTCAAAGTTTTAAATTTGCCGGCTCCTTTTGATTTGATATCGGAATAATGAAAAAAAACGGGTTTATTATCCGAATTCAACTGCGATATAAAACCGAAACCTTTTACGGAATCGAACGAAATCACTTTTCCAAGAACAATTTTTTTTTCGACTGATTCAATCATTTGAATAAATTATAGTTTGTCGGAAATATTTACGGATTCGGAAATGATTTTTCCGGCGCGCAAGATTTTAATCTTGACCGGCGAATCTATTTTCAAAGAATTTATAATAATCTGATAATCGAATAAATCGGATATTTTAATATTATTGATTTCAAGGATAATGTCATTTTTTAAAAAAACTCTGGAATCCACGACATTTTTTACTATCAAATTTCCATAAATCGAGTTTTGTTCGACTGAAACTCCAAGATACGGAGAGGCGATATATCCCAGATTAACCTGTTTTTCAAGAATCGTATTTATTAGTTTCAATATTTTTTCTTCTTCTTGAGTTTTATATTTTTTTAAAGACAAAGACTGTTTTAGAGAGGCGTATTCATCGATTGATTTTTTCCAGTATTTAAGATATCTATAACAATTTGCGGCGGTCAGATTAAAATACGACATATATTCATCGTCGAATGATTCAGCTATCATTTTTTCCTGAAATTGTTTAATCAGAGAATATGCGGCGTTATAGTCGTTAGGATTGCCGGAATCTTTGAGATAACTTTCAATCAAAAGCGAATAAATCAAAGGCGCGTATTCGTTTTTTTTCAAAGCAAGCGAGGCGGAGCAATAATCGCGAAAACTTTTCAGAAGATTGTCGTCGTCCGAATTTTGATTTGACGAATAAACGAAATATTTTGTCATACAACCTAAAAGGAGCATACTATTTTTATAGAAGCTGTCTTCGTATTTTTCCAAAAACGATTTTATAAGTTCTTCCGTTTTTTGAAAATTTTCCGATTTGTAGGATTGTATAATTTTATATTTTAAATTTGCGTCCGCGCAATTATATTTGATAACGCTTTCCCAATTCTGTTTATAAGCGCCGATATGATTTAAAATTTTCGGAAAATCGGCATACGCCGATTCCCATATTTTAAATTTACCGCGGGCGACATTCCATTCGTTTTGAATTAAATGAATATCTATAATGTAAGAAATAATGCTTTTAATATATTCGGAGTTTTCAGGCGAGGGTTTGACAAACTGGAGAGCTCTGTCAAAAAAAATATTGGCGGAAATCGGATTATTATTAAGAAAATGAGACATACCCGCGTTAAAAAAAATACGATTATCGTAATAATTCAATTTAAAAAGACTCTCAAGCAATTGAACGGAATCGAGTAAAAAGTTTTTTTTATTTGTTTTATGAAACGAGTAAATATAGAAATTCGATATTTTAAGAATAGCGTTTATAAAAGATTTTTTTTCGGTTTCCCGTCTTGAAACAATGTCGGGGTATTTTTTCAGAAGCAACATAGAAAACTGGTAAGCCGAACCGTATTCGCCGTTTTCGACAAGATTAGCCAGATTATCGAGAGCAGCGGGAAAATCTTTTTTTTGAGCGTTCAAATCGGAAATAATTTTATTATAGATTTCGTTAGACGGGTTTATTCCGCTGATATCTTCGATTTTCCAATTTCCATTTTCCTTATTTAAAATCAAATAAATGGGTCTTCCGTTATTTTCGTTTTCATTCAATAGAGTCAATGTGGCGTTTTTTTCATTCAAAAATTTTATTTCATTCAGAGACGCGTCCGCTATGCTTGAAAAAATCCGGGAATAATGCGAAGACCAGCTTGATTTCAAAAAATCAATTACGTTATTAAATTCTGCAATCTTGTAATTTTCAGATAACAAATCCCACGTTCCGGCAATATCGTTGTTTTTTTTTGACAGAATAATTATATTTTGAAAATTCGAAAAAGTTTTTGAAATATCCATATTTTGATTTTTCAAAGGAGATAAATCAAGACGTTTATTGACAACGGCCGGCTTGCCGCAAGACGTTAAATAAACCGCTATGCCGGCAAAAAAAAGCATATAAAAAAAATAGAATCTTTTATTTTTAAAATTTAACATACTTAAGTTATTTTATTTTTATATTTCAAATAGTCAACTTTTTTTTCTTGTTAAATTAAAAATGTAAATATATAATTAACGATTATGAATGTTATTGAATTTTCCAATGAAAGAATTTTTGTTTATTCAAAAAATTTCGACGCCGTTTCCGCCGGTTATAAATTGACGGAAAATAATGAAATTGAGATAACCGACGCGATATTGCTGAAAGAATTAAAAAAGTATTCGAAAAATATTATTCTAATCGTTTCTCCGGAAGACATATCCTCGTTGTTTTTAAAATTGCCTTCTCAAAAAAATATGCTAATCGACGATATTATAAAAGCTCACATTTCTAAAAACACGGTATTTAAATTAAACGAGATTGTTTATACTTATAAATTGATAGAGAGATTTGATTCTAAGAGTTTTGGGGTCGCAATAACTTTTATAACCTGCGGGGCGTATGAAAAATATTTGAAGTTCATAAAGAAAAACAATCTTAAGGTAAAATGTATGATATCTCCTTTATATATATTCGAGGAATTAATTTCCGGAGAAGGAGACGCGTTGCTAATTTTTATTGAAAACGATTATTCGCAATTTGGATTAGCTCGTAAAAAACAAATATATTATAGCAGAAATTCCAGAATTAATAATTTGATATTCGACATTCAAGGAGACAATACGGATATTTTTAATCCGTTATACGACGAAATAAAAAATACGATAATATCCTCTGAATACAAGATTGAAGAGATTAATGAAATACGCATTATATCAAAACATTCCGGAGCCGAAAGACTTAAAGAATTTTTAAAGTCGAATTTTGAAAGCGCAGACGTTGCAATCGCGGATAATTCCGTTGAAAAAATATTGAAATATAAAAACAAATTTTATTGCGAATTATCTTTATGCGAACCAAAATCAAATTATCTGTTACCTTACTATATAAGAAAAAGAGCTTTTACCGCGGCGGTTCTTGCGGTTTTATTCGCGGCAATGCTTGTTTTTTATTCGGCAAAAGAAATTATTAGACTAAGAATTGAAAATTCGGAAATAGAAAAAAAAATCCAAAGCTTAAAAGCGGAAGCTGCCGGCATTGAATTTGAAATAGAAAGAATAAAAAAAAAAGAATTATTAATGAAAGAGATTAAATTAAAACAATCGGGCGTTATAAGCATAGACGCGATATTGAATTCATTAGCGGCTGTTAAACCGGATAAAATAAAAATTGAAACGGTTGAAATTTCAAACCGGAAATTAAGCGTTCATATTTTAATGGCAGACGCGGCAAAAATCAAAGAATTCATTGAAAAATTAGAGAAAACAGGCAAATTAAAAGATTTAAGATTCGCAGGAGATTTGTCTTCAGCCGGAGAAAAATTGTCGAACGTCGAGATAAGCGCGGAAATATTATGAAAATTAAACTAAAACAATCCGAAATTATTTATATAATTATTTTGATAACCGCCTTTTTAGCGGCGGCTTCCGTAAAAACCGTAAACTACATCTCAGGATTAAAAGTTATAAATTCGGATTTAAAAACTAAATATCAATCGCTTTTAGCGTTAAAGAAAATAAATAAAGAAATTTCCCGCGTTAAAGAAAATTCGGATTCAGGATGTTTAGATATAACGCAAAACATCGTTAGGGTTCAGAATTTTAATGATTTTAAATTTTTCATTATTGAAAAGTTTAGAAAAAATTTTTCTGCATTCGACAAATATCAGATTGCATTTACGCAGGAGAACGCGCCCGGCGATTTATTAAAAACCGTTCATTTTGAAATTAATTTTACCGCTTCCGGAAAAGAATTGATTGATTTTATAAATTTTTTAAATCGCAGAACAGAAATTTTCAGATTAAGCAAATTCATTATAAAAAATAATTTGAAAGAAAATTTATTCGATATTCAAGCAAGTTTAACCGAATATTATAACGATGAAACTTAAACAAAACAAAGGGCTTTTTAATTATATTATTATTTTTTTTGTTATTGCGGATATTTTTATGGCGTCGGTTATATTAAAATCCGGCAACGATAATATTGCCGCCAATACTGTTATTTCTCAAGAAACGCGGCAAACGTCTTTAGTTCCGGATATTAATAAGTTTAATATTGATATTTCCGGATTCGGGAAATTATTTGGAATCGCAGAAAAAAAAATTGTTCCGGAAAATAATAAACCGGTTAAACCGTTGATTTTACAAGCTCCGCAGCTCAGAATTCCGCCGGAACCGGTTGTTCCGGAGCCTGAAAAACCGCGAGTTCCGTTATTTCAGAATTACAAGAATTACAGATATTCAGGTTTTTTGGAAATAATCGACAATAACAAAATAAAATACGAAGCTTTTTTAAAAAGCGCGGCAGCTGATCAAAGCGGATATTTCAGCGAAGGAGACAAAATTGAAAACGCCGCGGTTATTAAAAGTATTACGCCTGAACGTATTATATTGATTAGCGGAAAAGATTTGTATGTTTTGAATTTTAATAAATATCCTTCCGATTTTTATTCTAACGAAGAAGATTCGAAAAATAAACCGCCGGAGGCGTTATTAAAATTTTTGGAATAGTCATATTTTGAATAAAAAAGAGGATTATTTTATGAGAAAAAAAATAATTATAACAATTATAATGACGCTGGTTATTTCTACCGGGTTATACGCTGACGATTCGCAACGCTCTCTCAAGTTTTCATTTGCAAACGCGAATATAAGAAACATAATCGAACGTATCGGACAATTGCTGAAAAAACCGGTGATAATGGACGAAAAAATTTCTTTTGACATTACCACGAATATAAAAGAAGAAGTCGACGTCGACGCGGCTCTTTCGATTATTCAGGATACTATAAAACAGCGCGGGTTCTGCATAATTGAAAAACCGGATAAAATCGAGGTAAAAACGCTGAATGAATCGCATTATAGCGGGCCGGTTTCGCAGCCGGATAATTTCGCCGAACATCTGAAAAAAAATAATTTCATCACGTTTATTCTTGAAACAAAATATATTGACATTAACGATATTTTTCCCATTATACAATCCATAATAGCGAAAGAGGGAATGATAAACAATATTAGAAGCACCAATATCATAATAATATCCGGGTTCAGCAAATCCATTGAAGCATTAATTAATTTAGTAGAAACGATTGATAAACCGGATAAAGGCTATAGAGTCAAGTTGGCGGAATTAAAATATATCGACCCTCAAAAACTTACAAATATAATAAATCAGTTTTCAAGTTTGAATCTAATGACTTCTTTTATCCAACCTTCTCGTCCGCAGTTAAAACAAATAAAGATAGACGATTCTGCGATTGAGCCTTTTACAGGCAGAATACTCGCGATTCCGCTGCCGAATTCAATGAAAATAATTATCGCGGCTAATTACGCGAATTTTTCTAATATAGAAAAATTAGTTCAAAAGATTGATATTCCGGATAAGATAGGCATTTTAAAATTGAATTATATCGCCGCCGACGAAGTAAAACAATTATTGAATCAAATGTATAAAGAACAAATATCCGTTAACGTATATAAAGACGCGAATACCATTATTGTAACTTATTCGTCCGACGAATTATTCATAACCATAAAGGAATTATTAACTGAGATTGATAAGCCGTTCACCGATTCCAGATTACGGAAACAGACTTATATATTCAAATTAAAAAACGCTTCGGCGGCAGAATTAACCGAGGTTTTAAAAGAGTTTTATTTGTCCGGGAAAACGGAGGATTCGGGCAAACCCGCAGCGGTTCGCGAGAATCTTCAAGCCGCTCAAAACGTCTCTGTTTCGTCGGCTTCTTCAAAAGGTTTTGTAACCGGGGATATCGGAATAGTCGCGGATAAACTTTCAAATTCGATAATAGTTTCAACAACCGCAGAAAATATTGAAACCGTTCGCAACACCGTATTTCAGCTTGACGTAGAGCCGAAACAGGTTTTAATAGAAGCAGTAATCGCGGAATTAAATTACGACGATGAAAAATCTATCGGTTCGGAATTTTTTTACAAAGCGGCCGACGGCGGCAGGACAGTAAAGTTTAAAAGCGATTTTTCCTATTTTAATCCGTTTGAAAGCGCAGGAACATCGCTTAACGAGGATTTAAGCGGATTGAAATTCGCCGTAATCAGCAGCGATAAACTTGTCGGACTGCTTCATTTGTTTCAGAAAAATTCCGATATGAAAATTTTGTCCAAACCAAGATTGTTTGTGTCTAACAATCAGTCGGGAGAAATTAATGTCGGCGACGAAGTGCCGCTTTTAACGACGAGCACGTCATCGCGCGAAACTACGAGTTTAATAGAAAAAAATTATCAGTATAAAAACGTCGGCATTGTTTTGAAAGTAACTCCGGCTATAAACAACGACAATCTTGTGCGTTTGAAAATCAAAGCTGAAATCAAAGCTCTCGGAGCTTATATGGACGAGAATGAAAAACTCGCTCCAACTATTCAATCCAGAATAATAGACACTACTTTATCGGTTATGTCTGAAAACACGATTATTCTCGGAGGTCTTGTAAAAAATAAGAAAAGCGAAGGGGAACAAAAAGTTCCCATACTCGGCGATATTCCGGTTCTCAAACATTTGTTTAGAAAATCGGCGAAAAACAATACGACGTCAGAGCTTGTATTTTTTATAACGCCCCGCGTTACAAATTCGGTTGACGAATCCGAGAAATTGACAAAAATGTTTCAAGCGGCTCATAAAGAATTGCTTGAAATGAAATAAAGCTGAGTATTTAAATTAAAGACGATGAATATAACGGAAAAAATAAAGGATTTTAAATTATTCGAGAATATTCCGCATAAGATAATCGAAGAGATTGTAAATAGTTCGATTATAAAAGATTATGAAGCGGGACAAATAATATACGAGCCGAATTCTTTAAGCGACGCAATGTTTTTAATAGTCCGCGGGAAAGCGCGAATATTCGGAATAGTTCAAGATATGGAAATGACAATCAGGGATTTAAACGAAGGCGAGTTAATCGGAGAGGAATCTCTTTTTACTGAAACCGGAAAAACCGCCGGCGCAAAAGCGCTTGAAAAATCGGTATTATTAATTTTATATAGAGACGATATGCTTGAATTAATTAAATCAAATCCCGAAGCTGCCGCTCAATTTTTTAAGGTTATGATAACAGATATGAGTTTAAGAATATCAGATTTGGACAAGCGTTTGCAGAAAGTCGTCGACTGGGGTTTGAAGGAATAAGATATGAATGATTTGATTGAAATACTTATAGGCATAGGAAAAATAAATAAATCTCAACGCGAATACTTGAATGGATTAATTGAAAAATCCAAAAAAAACGCAAGTTCGATTCTTCTTGAATCGGGATTTTTGAAAGACGGGGACATTGCCGCGGCTCTTTCGATAAAACATAAAATAAAACATCTTAAACTTAAAAGCGAGGACGCGGATAAGAATCTGTTTATAAAATATCCGGCGAAAATTCTTGAACGGTGCAAAGCGCTTCCGGTAAGATTAACGGATGAAAATACCGCGTTGTTCGCCGTCGTGGAACCGGATAATATAAGGCTGATAGACAATTTAAAACTTGTGGTCCGCGAAAAAATGGAATTAGCTGTCATATCGGATTCTAATTTTAAACAATTATTCGACGAGATGCAAACCGCCGATTCTAATTACGAGGATTTAATTAAGCAATTATCCGGAGCAAATTACGATTATAACGCTATTACGGATTCAGCCAAACTTTTAGAGCTTGCCAACGACGGTCCTATTATCCGGCTTGTGGATAAAATAATAAGCTGCGGCATTTTGAAAAACGCGAGCGATATTCATATTAAATGTCTTGAAACTGAAATAGAAATCAGGTATAGAATAGACGGAATACTGATAAAACAGCCTGCGCCGCCAAAGGAACTTCAAGCTCCGGTAATATCGCGATTAAAGATTATGGCGGAACTCAAAATTGAAGAAAGGCAGATTCCGCAGGACGGCAGAATAAAATGGAAAACCAAATCCAAGGAAATAGATATAAGAGTTTCAACGCTTCCTTCAATATTCGGAGAAAGCGTCGTGTTGAGAATTCTCGATAAACAATCTACCGTAATAGGACTTGATAAAATCGGATTTTCAAAAAATACTTTCCAACAATTTCAAAATATAATTGAAAAACCCAACGGAATAATTCTTGTTACCGGACCGACTGGAAGCGGAAAAACAACCACTTTATACGCGACTTTGAATAAGGTCAATACGGCGGAAGTCAATATAATAACCGTCGAAGATCCGGTCGAATACCCTTTATCAGGCGCCACTCAGGTTATGGTTAATCCTAAACGCGGATTGACGTTCGCTTCCGGATTGCGTTCGATTCTTCGACAGGATCCGGATATAGTAATGGTCGGAGAGATTCGCGATAATGAGACGGCGGAAATCGCCGCCCAAACCGCTTTGACCGGACATCTGGTATTCAGCACCCTGCACACTAACGACGCTGTTAGCGCCGTGATGCGATTGAAAAATATGGGGATTCCGAATTATCTTATTGCGGGAACATTGCTGGGAGTTCTTGCTCAGCGTCTTGCCCGTTCGATATGTTGCGACTGTAAAATCGAATATGAGCCGGAACCTGAAAAACTGGATAAGTTCAAGGATATGCCTGATTTTGGCGAACGTTCGAAATTTTTTAAGGGTTCCGGCTGCTCAAGTTGCAATTACACCGGATATAAAGGGAGAATAGGAATTTATGAATTATTTATAATCGACGATGAAATTCGCGAAGCCATAATAAAAAACGCTTCTGCCGTTGAACTGAAACAAACGGCTCTGACAAAAGGAATGATTCCGCTTAAGACCGACGGATGGCTCAAAATCAAGTCCGGATTAACTACAATCGATGAAATTTTATGGAATGTAGGCGATGAATGAAATGAAATCGAAATTTGTCATAATATTTTTATTTACGTTGGCGCTGTTGTCGCCAAAGTATGTTTTATCTGAAACAGACGATAATTCAAATAAAACCGGATCTCGATTTTTCCAAAATAATTCCGGTAAATCGGCCGAACTTGATAGAAAAATTCAAGAGCTTCATATTATTCAGAAACAATATTATGATTTAACGAATAACTGGAATATTGAAAAATCGGATTTTGAAAATCAGATTAATGTTTTGGAAAATGAAATCGAATTGATTTCCGGCAGGATTAAAACGGAAAAATCAAAAAAAAACGATATTGAAAAATCTATAGCTTCCGCAAAATTCGATTTGAGTAAAAACGGAATCGAAAATAATTTTTATCCGATAATTTTCGATTACATAAATAAACTCGACTCGGCGGTTGATTCCGGAATGCCGTTTAAATATAATTCAAGAAAAAACGCTATTAGCGTTTTGAAAAATTCTTCCGGCGACTCAGGTTTGCAATTGTCGGATTTTTTCAATAAATTTTGGGCGATACTGCAGGACGAAATGATAGCCGGAAAAAAAATCGAATTATATAAAGACGTTATAAAAATTGGAAATTCCGAGAAAATGGCGGATATTTTGAAAATTGGAAGAATAGGGTTGTTTTATAAAACATTCGATAATGAAAGCGTGGGAGCCGCGAAATACGACGGAAAAAAATATTTTTGGTCTAATGATTTGTCAAGAAAAGACGAATACGAAATAAGAAACGCTTTTGATATTCTTATGAAAAATAGAACGCCTGTTTTTACCGTTTTGCCGGCGGTTGGGAAAATAAGGAAGGTAAGGGATTAATTATATTGTTTATATACGTGAGACGAACTCCCGAAAAACTATGAAAATGAAACATATACATCTTGCGATAATAGTTTTTATGATAATTTTCGTATCGGTTGTATGCGCCGATAATATTGACGACGCTATTATAAAAACGGACAACGAGTTAATTAAGGCGAAAAATAAAAACTCCGCCTTAATCGATAAATTTGCCGCGGAAAGAAAAGATTACGCTTCGCGTTTAAATAAATTAAGAGCGCGAATTAATGAATTGAAAACCGAACTTTCTGAATTGACCGCTGAGAATTCGTCTAAAGAACGTTTTTTTAACGATTTGGAGAAAGACGTTTCTCTAAAAAATTACGAAGCAGGAAAAGTGAAAAAAAATCTGAAATCAGGAGCCGAATCGCTATTGACTGAATTTCAAAATACCGTTATCGCCGCCGAAACATCGGTTTTAACCGGAGAAATAGAAGCGTTAGTGAAAAACAAAAGGTATCCGGACGAAGATTATTTGCGGAAATTTTTCGAATCATGTTTGAGAGATATTGAAAAATCAGAAGAAATCAGTTTTTATAATTCCGAGATTTTTGATAAATCCGGAACAAAACAGAATGTAAAAATCGCCCGTTTCGGCAAGCTTGGATTGTTTTATAAAAATAATTCGGGAGCCGTTGGATTTGCCGGATATTCGTCGGCGTCCGGATATTTATACGATATTCCTTTCAGTTACGGATGGAAAATCAATTCTGATTTGAAAGAAGTATTTGAGATTGAAAATAATAATTCCTCTTCGGTTCCGATGCCGGTTGATTTGACCGGAGGCAAATTAATTGAACAGTTCAAATCTCAAAAAACTGTTTTTGAATCGATTAAATCCGGAGGATTAATTATGATGCCGATTCTGTTAATCGGCGCTGCAGGGTTTGCGATAATAATTTATAAGTATATTTTTTTAAGAAATCAGATAAAGCATTCGATTGAAGAACGCCGAAAAATCGTCTCGTTAATTGAAAATGAAAATTTTGATAAAGCGATTGAATACTGCGGCGGACGGAAAAATTTTATATCCGGAATTTATTATGAAGGAATAAAGCTGAGGACAAGCGGAAAAGAAGCTGTTGAAAATTCGATGAAAGAAAAAATTGAAGCCGGTTTGCCTCAAATCGAAAAATATATGTCTACCTTGAATATATTCGCGGCTATCGCTCCTCTTTTAGGATTGCTTGGAACGGTTACGGGAATGATTTCTACTTTTGATGCGATAACCGTATTCGGTTCGGGCAATCCCAAACTGATGTCTTCGGGAATTTCAGAGGCTCTTATTACTACCGAATACGGTTTGATTGTCGCGATTCCAATACTTTTTTTTGCGAGTTTGTTGTCTGATAAAATCGAGGAATTGATAAACGTTATTGAAAATGAAGCGACTATATTTGCGGATATAATTTCAAACAAACGAGATAAAGGTTGATATAATATATGATTTATTATTTTTTCTCGAAATTAAAAGGAGGGAAAAGAATAATATGAGACATTGTAAAGAAAATATAGCGAAAATTATGTTCACCGAGAAACAAATTCAGAAAAAAATTATTAAGCTCGGCAAACAAATAACCAAAGATTATAAAGGAAAAGATCTGGTGGTGGTCTGCGTTTTAAGAGGCTCGGCGCTTTTCGTATGCGATTTAATCAGACATATAGATTTGCCGCTGGAACTTGATTTTATATGGGTTAAAAGCTACGAAGAAACTCAATCTACTGGTTCTGTAAAATTATTAAAGAAACCTGCGGGCAATCTAAAAAATCGGGACGTTCTTCTTGTTGACGATATCCTTGACACTGGAATCACATTTGAAAAAACGATTCAAGAAATAAAAAAATCAAATCCGAAAAGTTTAAAAATCGCGGCTTTTCTCGATAAACCTTCGCGCAGAAAAATCGACGTCCGGCTTGATTACGTCGGAATAACCATAGAAAACGAATTTATAGTCGGGTATGGAATGGATTATAATCAGAAATTTAGAAATTTGCCGTTCATAGGAGTATTTAAAAAATGACAGTAAACCATTTAAAATTTAACGTGGTCAAACATCCTTTAATATTGCAGAAACTGACTATAATGAGGAAAAAGACTACGGATAATAAAACGTTCAGAGAAACGTTGAAAGAGCTTTCAGCTTTGATGGTATATGAAATCACAAGAAATGTGGAGGTTGCGTCCAATCTTATTCAGACTCCGCTCGCGGCGGCAACAGGGTATAAGCTTATACAGCCAATAGTCATAGCGCCTATACTAAGAGCCGGATTAATAATGGCGGACGGTATTTTAAATTTGATACCTACTGCCCGGGTTGGTCATATCGGCTTATACAGAAATCATAAAACATTGCAGCCCGTAGAATATTTTTGCAAACTTCCTTCTAATCTCTCCAAATCGTTGACTTTAATAATCGATCCGATGCTCGCCACCGGCAATAGCGCGGCTAAAAGCGCGGATATTATTAAGAAACACGGCGGAAAAAACATTAAATTCGTGTGTTTAATTTCTTGTCCGGAAGGATTCGAAGTCTTTAATAAACGACATCCGGATATTGACGTTTATACGGCTCACGTGGATAAAAAACTTAATAAGAAAGGATATATCATTCCCGGACTGGGCGACGCAGGCGACAGATTATTCGGAACTGAATAATTCCGATTAGTATCGTATCAATAAATTTCTTGCATTGACTGCAGGAATATTTTTGAAATGCTTTGAAACTTATATTAATTACAGTGTATTGGCGCTTTTAAATCTTCAACTTTTAAAGAGTTATCCTTTTACGATGAATTTCGGCTTAGGTTTTATTTTTTAATTTATAAAAAATCAGTTTTAAAATAATCCATATTATCAAGCTATAAAAAATAAAATAAACGCTGTCTTTAATATTGTAATTGAAAAAAAATAAATCGATTGCTACCCAATGTCCATCCCATATACCCCCTGCAAGCGAAAAAAAATAAATCGGATATACGATTGACCAAATATTAATAAAATTTAATAATTTATTGTTATATTCTATTAATAAATCATTTAAAATGAAACTCAATAATAAAGATAGCATTATCGAAAAAAATATGAGCATCTGGATATTTATTTCGGCGCTTTGACTTACTAAATAATCTTGACAACTATAAAAAATTACAAAAAACGGCAATAATTTTATTGTAATAATTATTATATCCGATTTTTTAAGTTCTATGATTTTCATTTTATTCATTATAAATTTACAAATTAATTTAATAAAACAAATTATTGGAATGCTGATTATTAGTAATCTAAATCCTTCAGATTTATAATTATTTTGCTTAAATATTGGATTGGAAGCATTTCCGGTAATTAATAAACATGAACAAATTAAAATCATTACGCTAAATACAATATTAAAATATTTAATAAATAAAAGTAATTTATCGCTCATTTTTTTTTTATATAAAACGATTATCGTCAATAGCGATGCAAATATAAAACTTAAGATAATTGAATCAAAAATAAATGGATAGAGAATTACTCCTCCTTGAAACATAAAAACGCTAAGCAAAATTATTATCAAAATAGCTAAAAAACAAATATGAATTAAAAATTTCATAAGTAAATAATATTAATCCGGATAGCGCATTAAACGTTAAGTGAAGTTTTTCAAAACACAGTTGTATGCTTGTTAAAACTTCTAAAAACCCGAAAACTTTTCGGTATGTTTTTAAGATTTTGAAAAATTGTCTAAAACAAGTATTCAATGCTGTCTGAACATTTTTTTCAAAATCCTTATGCAGTTTTCGGAATTAACAGCTTTTTCGGTTTATCCGGCTTATGGAAATTAATATTTTCGTTGATTTTTATTTTGATTAATATATATATGCAACGACATAATTTAATTTACATTTTAAGACGTTGCATTTAAATATAGTGCCTATAAACCAATTTTTTTTATTCACTTTTCAAAGACGTTATATATATGAACGCCAATAAATTTTTCAATAATTAATTGTTAAATTTTTTTTAAAAGTTAAAATAACATTTTGGGCTTTTTCTAAATCTTCCCTTTTAACAAACATTTTAATTCCTTCTAAATTTAAAGGGGGCAACTCTAAAGAAATATCGGGATTCAAATAAAAATTAATTTCTTCGTCAATCATCATTTGTTTAATGATGATTGATTCGCCGATATTGTAAATAGTCAAAAATAAAATATAATCGCCTTTTTTATTTTCAATTGGATGCAAGATAAAATTGCAAGACGCTGTTTGCGAGTCTGATTTTTCAGGATAAGTATTCTTATATGGAAAAACGGCAAAAATCAAAATTATTAAAAAAAACCCGGACATTACAAAGAAAAATAAAGGAGACTTATTTCCATATGTATAAATAAACGAACCGCTAAAATTATATTCTTTTATTCCGAGATATAAAAAAAACAAAATGAAAGGGATAAGAGTCAAACATAAACTTATTTTGTTTTTCATATTTGCGCCTCTTTTTTGAAAAACTTAATTTTACGTTTATTGATTTGTCCGAAAATAATAAATCTTTTACAAAATGTTGACTGCGAATCAGAATATTAAAATAATAAATATTAAATTTGTTTTTACTTGTAATTTTAATTTGATTATGTATTATACAAAAGAAATGAATAAAAGCAAATTAATTATTTTAATCATAATAGCCGCGGCTATTTTGTATACGGCTCCGTTTTTAGGAAAAACAGAAACCGCTTCCGGAAATTATTCTTATAATTTCGGCATTGAAAACGTAGAACAAACAGTTATAAAAAACGTAAGAATACCGCAAACTTTAATGGCGTTTTTAGCGGGGTTTGCTTTATCTATTTGCGGATTAATGTATCAGACTTTATTTCATAACGATTTGGCTTCGCCTTATACTCTCGGAGTATCTTCCGGCGCGGCTTTCGGAGCGGCGCTTGCTATTAAACTTCAATTAATTTCAATTTACTGTATTCCTGCCGCTCCCGCTTTCGCTTTTTTTTTCGGATGTTTGACTGTTTTATTATTGATATGTCTGCCTTTATACAAAAAAAGTTTTGACACATTTACTTTATTGCTTACCGGAGTTTCGCTGAATTTCTTTTTTTCCGCTTTAATTCTCTTAATTTCATATTTGAGCAATTACAGCGAAACGTTTCATATTCACAGGTGGCTTATGGGTTCTATCGACGAGCTGGGATACGATAATGTTTTGACAATGACGGGATTGTGTTTTGCAGTTCTGAGTATTTTATATTACTATAGAGAGGATTTGAATATCATATTGATTTCCGATGAAACGGCTCAAACCCGCGGAGTCGATATTATAAAATTAAAAATTTTACTTCTCATATCAACTTCGATTCTTTTAGCTTTTTGCGTGGCGTTGTGCGGACCCATCGGATTTGTCGGAATTATTTGTCCGCACGCTTCAAAAATCATTTTCGGTTATGACCATAAAATCACTTTGCCTGTTTCAGCTATAGCCGGCGGCGTATTCTTATGTCTTTGTTTTACGCTTTCCCGGTTGATTATTTTTCCTTTTATAATACCGGTCGGCGTAGTTACTTCGTTTATCGGCGGACCGTTTCTCATTTTTATTCTTATGAGAAACAAAAGGTCGCGCTTTTAAATTCTTGTAGTTTAAAAAAACAATTCTGTAAGGATTGAATTTTTTGCATTAATTATTTTTCATAATTTCCTTTTGATTTTTGCCGGGAATTTTTGTCTTTTTTTTCTGAATTTTTAGAGTTGTTTCTTTTTATACTATTTTATTTTTTTTAATTTTTTATTATTTTTTTATTGATTTCGACTTTTGCTGCCGACTTTTTCTTATCCGAAGCTTTGTTTTTATCGGACTTTTATTTTACTCGTCGATTTTGCCCCAAAACAAAAAAAGCGAACCCGTCTTGACAAATTCAGAAAAATAGAGTATATTTGACTAAACAATAAAAATATCGGATGGGCATTGATAAGAGAGGCGGACTTATCAAAGCA